>NZ_JAYFER010000716.1:0-208 GCF_055795065.1 Lyngbya sp. CCY1209 | reverse complement strand
GTAAGCTCACCCCGGTCTAAAGACGCGGGGCTTTCGCACTAACCCGTTACAGTATCTAGCCAAGAGCAAGATAGAGGGTTGCGCGTTTTGGGAAGGCTTACAGACTCCCCCAAGAGTTTAATCATCGTCGCGCCATTCAAATCAGCATCCCCTTTCCACCCGCAATGTCCGCACTTAAAAGTTTTACCCGAACGGTAAGACTTTCCTT
>NZ_JAYFER010000715.1:0-237 GCF_055795065.1 Lyngbya sp. CCY1209 | reverse complement strand
ACAGCTACACTATACAACATCGTCGTCCAGCTTCTGCTCACAGGCAGGATGCCTGTGCTACCCGATCAAAGATATTTCCCCCTCGCGATCGGCATCCGCCACCCCGTCCCGAAGGCGCGATCGCTACTCATGTTTGTTTATCCCCCGATCTGGGTGGGGTTGTGGAAAATCTCAGGGGAGCGATCGCTGTGGTATTTTAGTAGGTAGAACAATCCGGAAGCTACCAGTTGAAGCAAT
>NZ_JAYFER010000714.1:0-449 GCF_055795065.1 Lyngbya sp. CCY1209 | reverse complement strand
CACAGGCCCGTCACGGGGACGAACAGCATGAAGAAGTGCAACCAGCGCTTGTTGGAGAAGGCGATACCGAAGATCTGAGACCAGAAGCGGTTCGCCGTCACCATCGAGTAGGTTTCTTCGGCTTGGGTGGGCTCGAAGGCGCGGAAGGTGTTGGCACCTTCACCGTCTTCAAACAGGGTGTTTTCTACCGTGGCACCGTGGATGGCGCACAGCAGCGCTCCGCCGAGGATGCCGGCGACTCCCATCATGTGGAAGGGATTGAGCGTCCAGTTGTGGAACCCTTGAAAGAATAGAATGAAACGGAAGATTCCGGCCACGCCGAAGCTGGGGGCGAAGAACCATCCCGACTGACCCAAGGGGTACATCAGGAACACGCTGACGAACACCGCGATGGGGCCGGTGAAGGCGATCGCGTTGTAGGGACGGATTCCCACCAGACGGGCGATTTC
>NZ_JAYFER010000713.1:0-238 GCF_055795065.1 Lyngbya sp. CCY1209 | reverse complement strand
ACATTATACTCCGACGACCGCCGATCAAAATATCATCGTCTTTGCCGCCAAAGAGTTGATTGTCGGTTCCCGCCGAACCGTCGAGGTAATCCAAACCTTCCCCGCCGAGTAAGGTATTCTCTCCGCCTATACCCGAGAAAAGTTGGTCGTCACCGAGATCGCCAAACATTATACTCCGACGACCGCCGATCAAAATATCATCGTCTTTGCCGCCAAAGAGTTGATTGTCGGTTCCCGC
>NZ_JAYFER010000712.1:0-200 GCF_055795065.1 Lyngbya sp. CCY1209 | reverse complement strand
GGTGCTGTTGTTCCTTCTTCCAACGCCATCGGTCTGCACTTCTATCCCATCTGGGAAGCAGCCAGCTTGGATGAGTGGCTCTACAACGGCGGCCCCTATCAGTTGGTGATCTTCCACTTCCTGATCGGCGTGTTCTGCTACATGGGCCGCGAGTGGGAACTCTCCTACCGCTTGGGTATGCGTCCCTGGATCTGCGTCGC
>NZ_JAYFER010000711.1:0-204 GCF_055795065.1 Lyngbya sp. CCY1209 | reverse complement strand
TACAACGCCTCCAAGACGTTTGATATTGTTGGCTCCATTAAAATCAGCGTCGCCTTCCCATCCGCAATACCCACACTTGAAAGTCTTGCCAGAGCGGTAAGACTTTCCTCTTTCGGGGTGGATATGCAGGCATCTATGGCAAGTCTGACTGGTGTACGCAGGGTTCACCAGAACAACGGGGACACCTTTAGCCGTTGCTTTGTA
>NZ_JAYFER010000710.1:0-545 GCF_055795065.1 Lyngbya sp. CCY1209 | reverse complement strand
TAAACACCTCAAAACTTCCCGTATTTCCCCCTCCGACAGTTGGAGTAAATTCCACCGACGTACCGTTATCACTCAAAGAGGTTACAGTTCCGCCAACCAACTCCGTGATGGTACTCCCAGGCGGCACCGGAACGGTAACAGTAATTCCGGTAAAATTGGGAGGATCGTCGGCGAAAATGACATTGCTTTCTTCGGTGCCATTGACGACAGCGAACGCCGTCACGGTTTCGGAAACCGGGAGGGGTGGAGATATGGTTGACGCTCCCGCCAGCAGGATATCATTGATGGATAGGAATGGAGAATTATTGAAAATTGCAACAATTTCGGCTGGAGCATCTCCAGAACCATCCGGGTCGTATTTGAGGGTTCCGGTTTCCTGTTCGTAAGCCAGAATCGGACTTTCGCGGGTAATTAAACTGTCTTGATAAGTGCCGGTTTCAAGGTTAATAAATTGATCCGCATCAAGGGTTTCGGAAGTTTCACCAATTTGGACAAATCCGAATCCGTCTTCGGTACTGCGGTTGAAAACTATAACATCGCTTCCC
>NZ_JAYFER010000709.1:0-290 GCF_055795065.1 Lyngbya sp. CCY1209 | reverse complement strand
TGCGATCGCGACCTCTACGAAGCTTTGAAACGGGGGGAGTTTTGCTACGTTTTGAACTCGCGACAGATGGGAAAATCTTCCCTGCTGGTGAGAACCCGCCACCAATTGCAGCGGGAGGGCTATAAATGTACGACCCTGGATTTGACCATGATCGGGGGCGAAAACATCACGCCCCTACAATGGTACAAAGGCATCGTCGCCGATTTGCGGAGAGGATTCCGACTCTCCCGGGAGTTCAACTTAAAAACCTGGTGGAAAGAAGCGGACAACATTTCATTTTTGCAGCGGTT
>NZ_JAYFER010000708.1:0-303 GCF_055795065.1 Lyngbya sp. CCY1209 | reverse complement strand
AATTGCCAGCACCTATCCGTCTCTAAACCTAGAGCAAGTCTACGCCACGATCTTGTATTATCTGCACCACAAAGAAGTTAGGTAGGGTGCGTTGCGGCAACAATGAACCTTCGTGCCTCCACAAGAAAGTAGACTTTGCCGCAACGCACCGCCTTCACATTTCCACCATCACGGTCATTCATAATATCATCATCGCATCATCCAAATTTCACAAACACCCAGGAACGATCCGTTTTTCTGGGTCGGTTTTGTCTGTGTAAAACCAATATTTATTAATGGGATTTTTCGGTGGGGGCGGTGCGT
>NZ_JAYFER010000707.1:0-362 GCF_055795065.1 Lyngbya sp. CCY1209 | reverse complement strand
AAGGTAAATCCCGCCCAATAATAGGGGGAATTGTACTCCGAACTCGCCAACATTTCCAACTGCGCCGATCGCATCGCCTCGACGGGCGACAAATTTTCGGACAGTATCTTTTGGTAAAACTTCGACATCAAAACCGACGTTCCCAGATCGTCTACGAACCACAGAGAAGCCACCAACCTCGGCGAACCGGCGTACATGAAACCCCGGGTAATCCCCACCATTCCTTCCCCTTTCAAATCCCGCCCCAAAGCTGTCTGACAGGCGCTCAACACCACCAATTCGGCCGGCAAATTCAAGTTGAAAATATCGTTCAACCGCAAATAGCCGTTTTGCCAATTTCCCCCTTCGTCAATCAGAGAAAA
>NZ_JAYFER010000706.1:0-233 GCF_055795065.1 Lyngbya sp. CCY1209 | reverse complement strand
ACAGCCACTGCCGGAGATGCGGAAACAGAAGAAAGTTCCGCAGATCTAGAAAATACGGAAAGTTCGGATATCGCCGAAACCGATAATTCGGAAATAGAAGAAACCGAAACGGAAGAAAGTTCCGAAGATATGGAGACTAGCAATAGCGGAAATTCCGGCAGCAGCAGTTCGGCTTCCTCCACTTCCTCCGCAGACGAAACGGGGGCGGGAAGCAGCAGCGAATCCACCGCCAC
>NZ_JAYFER010000705.1:0-204 GCF_055795065.1 Lyngbya sp. CCY1209 | reverse complement strand
CTTTTTAAAGCGTGGATGAAAAACGAACGGCGACTTCAGTCGCCTTGAAAAAAAATCAAAAAGGTTGTTATTTTTAACCTTTTAATGCTATCATGTTATCCGAGGCTAAAACGATAAGACTATGCTTGTTTATGAGATGAAATTAGAAGGAGAAAAAGCCCAATACGAAAGGCTAGATGAAGCCATTCGTACAGGTCGTTTTGT
>NZ_JAYFER010000704.1:0-248 GCF_055795065.1 Lyngbya sp. CCY1209 | reverse complement strand
GGGAACGGAAGGCGGTGAGGTGGAATCTGCCACCAACAGTCCGACCACTGCCAACCATCTATGACTAACCGAAAGGTGAACATCTGCCTTGAACCCTCGAAAAGATTGGGTATCGAAAACAGGTTGATTACGGTGCTGCTCGAATGAGCAAGTAGAAAGGTAGGGAATTCGTGCAGTTACCTACACAGACCCTCAAAGTACACCGGGGGAGAGGATGAGTCTAAGGATGGAATACCCATACAGACGGA
>NZ_JAYFER010000703.1:0-1161 GCF_055795065.1 Lyngbya sp. CCY1209 | reverse complement strand
CACTTTGATAATGCCTTTGAGAATCCAGCTTTGGATTACTTAAGAATCTGCGTGGTTTTAACCCGCAGAGTATCAAACTAATCAATATTTCGGCAATATCAGGACAGCAATTATGCCCCGCCAGGATACAATTTTCGAGCGCTTTATCTCGCCGGTGTTCGGCTTTTTGATGGATCGGGACGCCATCGATCGCCTCGACCGCAGCATCGACTGGGACGCCGCCCGCGATCGCCTCTCCGACCCCGATCTGACCTATCCGGACTACTACAAAAGCCAAAATTTCCACGGCATCGAAGGGGGATATTTGACCAAAGGCGCCGCCCTCACCTACGACCCCGTAACCCGATACGCCCTCCCCCCCAGCGAAATTTGGGTCCGGCAGGCCGGCATCGACGCGATCGACGTCCGACCCCGGCGCATTTTGGACCTCGGGTGCGGCACCGGTTCCACCACCCTGCTGTTGAAAAAAGCCTTCCCCGCCGCCGAAGTCATCGGTTTGGACCTGTCGCCCGAGATGTTGGCTGTGGCGGAAACCAAAGCCAAGCGGGAAGGTATGGAAATCCAATTCCGCCACGGTTTGGCCGAACGCACCGGATTTCCCGAGGAATCCTTCGATCTGGTATCCGCCGCCCTGCTATTCCACGAAACCCCCCCGGACATCGCCCGGGCCGTGCTCCGGGAAGCCTTCCGCCTCCTGAAAGCCGGGGGACAGGTGGTGGTTCTCGACGGTCATCAGCGGGTTTTGCGGCATACGGAATGGCTGACGGAGATTTTCGAGGAGCCTTATGTGAAAGATTACGCCGCCGGCAGCGTGGACGCTTGGCTCGGCGCGGCGGGCTTCGGCGCGGTGCGGACGGAGGATGTCTGGTGGACGAACCAAGTCAGTTTGGGGGTGAAACCGATTCGGGACCCGGCGCCCGAGGTGAATTTCGGATGGGAGGCGGCGGAGAATCCGGGGGGTTTTCCCGCCCCGGCTTGAGGTCGAACTGCTACCCTAATGGATGAGGTGCGATTCGTTCGGGAATGAAATAAGGCTGAAATGCTTGAAATAACCTCCCGGTATGGCTTCCATCCCCTTGGATGGATATAAGGGGCGCACCCCTGACCAGCCTTATAACTGTCTGTATGTTCCTAAATTTGGTATCACAGTGATACTAAATG
>NZ_JAYFER010000702.1:0-272 GCF_055795065.1 Lyngbya sp. CCY1209 | reverse complement strand
AATCTGGCTTAGATGTTGGTTTAAATCATTTCTACACCGATTCTGAAGGCAATAAAGTTGATAATCCTCGGTTTCTAAGAAAAGATGAACGCAAGATTAAAAAACTACAAAAGCGTTTATCTCGTACTAAAAAAGGTAGCAAAAATAGGATTAAAGCTAGGAATCGGTTGGGTAGAGCGCATCTCAAGGTATCACGCAGACGTAACGACTTTGCTTGTAAAGAGGCACAGCGCGTCATACAGTCTAACGACTTGATAGCGATAGAAGACCTC
>NZ_JAYFER010000701.1:0-459 GCF_055795065.1 Lyngbya sp. CCY1209 | reverse complement strand
TCCTGTCATCCCGATTGATATCAAACCCCGATTCTGTCGGACTTGGGACGGCTTCCTGAAGCTGAAGTCCGTACCATACAAACAGTGACGATCAAAAACTATCAGGCGATCGCGTCAAAGGGATGACAAAAAACGGGCGATCGCTCCCAACTAACTGCCAGAAAGTGTGGGTGATTTATGGATTTCAAGTTCAGCCCAATCTACCCGAGTCCGACTGTCTCGGTTCCTGACCCGTCGCCCGCCTCGATTGGGACCAAAAAACATCAACCCAGATTGTACCCCTTCACCGGTATAATGATGGTCTTCTTGTTGGTTAAAAAGTCATGGGGTTGACACTCATTGTCCCCTGTGAGCGGGCTCAATAGAGTAGATTTTGGGTGCGATGGTACGGACTTCAGCTTCAGGAAGCCGTCCCAAGTCCGACAGAATCGGGGTTTGATATCAATCGGGATGACAGGA
>NZ_JAYFER010000700.1:0-71131 GCF_055795065.1 Lyngbya sp. CCY1209 | reverse complement strand
CTAAAGCCGCTTGAGTCGGTTTTCCTCTCCGCGATCAATCACGGAGCTTCCAACCCTCCCAGGAGTTTTACGTGAGAGGGAAAGCGGGAGCAGCCGAGACGGTTTGCGATCGCCCCCTCGACCCCCGCTGTCCTCCTTCCCCCGTGGTGGGAAATGCCCAACCTTCGGACTCGATCCGAACCCTTTGGTATCGACCCCGAACCCCCGGCGGACGGCGGGAGCGAACCGTTCCTTCCCGAATTTCATCGGAATTGTCCCCGGTTGTACGGGTGCGGTATCAAGACTGATAAACTGGTAGTGAACCGGGATCTTAGGAAACTCTGACATGGAAAGTGTTGCGTACATCTTAGTTTTAACGCTGGCTCTCGGCGTCCTGTTTTTTGCCATCGCCTTCCGGGAACCCCCCCGCATCGGCAAATAACTCGCCCGAACAGCTTCATTTTTCGCATCCAATTGGGTGATGGGGACTGCAGGTGAATGCAAAACCGGGAAACGGGAGCGGACGCCAGTGCACCCCCCGATTCTCGACGGCACGCACCCCGACCGTCTTCCCTCCGAGGATGGAGTTCTCATCGCCCCATTGGATCGGGAACGGCCTTCGACCTTCACGAACGGCGAAACCTCAGATCAAAGGACGTCTATCATGCAATGTCCAGTCTGCCAGCACACCAGCAGCCGCGTACTCGAATCGCGCTCGGCGGAGTCGGGCAAAAGTATCCGGCGCCGTCGGGAATGCCTCAAGTGCAAACATCGATTTACCACCTACGAACGCATCGAATTCGTCCCCGTCACCGTGATCAAGCGGGACGGACGGCGGGAATCCTTCGATCGCTCCAAATTGTTGCGGGGTCTGGTGCGGGCCTGTGAAAAGACCGGGATCGCAGCCGCCGACCTGGAAAGCACCATCGAAGACATCGAAGCCGAACTGCAACAGCGATCGCTCCGGGAAATTCCCAGCCGAGAAATCGGCGAACTCGTCCTCGAACGGCTCAAAACCATCAGCGAAGTCGCCTACATCCGCTTCGCCTCCGTCTACCGACAATTTCAGGGCATCCGCGATTTTGTCGAAACCCTCGCCGACCTCAACTCGTCGGACACCGAAGATCGACGCCACGAACCGACCTCCGGCGATCGCCACCCCCGTCAACCCGACACCTCGGACATTCCGCCCGCCCCATCCGAACCCCTCCTGAGTTCTTCCAACTGAAGCGACAACCCGACCTTTTCGCGATCGCACGCCCACAATGTGCTAAAGTATGGCATAATGTATCTGCTATGAGTTAAACTAATAAACATTTAACTCCATACTAGAAAATCGGCTAACATCAAAACCCCCGTCGCACTCAGCCATTGGGGGTTGCGTCTTGTTTTTAGATCGAGTCGATCGGCCTGAATTCTATGGATCGCCGGTTTGCCCTCAAATCCGGGGCAGACGTTAAATCAAAAATGCCTGGGTCGCCGAACTGACTGGAATTCACGTTTTCTCGAACGCGCATCTGGTCACGCGGCTCAGAAGCAAGAAATTCTCAAGGCGACCCGAAACCGTACCCCCGCGAATCCGAACAAGTGCGCGGGGATCGTGTCAAAATGAAAAACGGTGTTAGCTTCGCCCGAGCTTCTCCCACCCTTGGGGAGCTATCCGGGGTAACAAGCTAACAAACCTGCAGTACGAACTCTCGAGAGTGGTACGCTTAAAAAGCCGGATGACAGATTTGCCATCGACCTGGGGAAGACAACACTGACTGACCCGGATGGCGATCGGGAGTCGCACCCAATTGGCGGTACTCTGTCCGGATGAGAAATCATTCTCGCCCCCGGGCGGGAGCGATCCGATCCGACACCCAGATGCCGACAGTTGGGGTGAAATGCCCCGATTTCGGGATTCCGACCGGTCGGACCCGAGTGCCAAGCGCGTCCGTCGCGGATGCCGCAACCGGCTGCCCTCTGTCAACTGTAAAACACAATTAAGGGGAGAAACTCTAGGAAAAACTCGCATGATCAATCAGACAGTCACAAGTAGAGATGTGGGCTTTACCCACGAAGATTTTGCCGCCCTGCTGGATCAGTATGATTATCACTTCAGTCCCGGGGATGTCGTTCCAGGGACGGTTTTCAGCCTGGAACCCCGGGGCGCTCTGATTGATATTGGTGCCAAGACCGCAGCCTACATTCCGCTACAGGAAATGTCCATCAACCGGGTGGAAAGCCCGGACGAGGTATTGCAGTCCAATGAGACCCGGGAGTTTTTTATCCTCACCGACGAGAATGAGGATGGACAGCTCACCTTGTCAATTCGTCGCATCGAATACATGAGGGCCTGGGAGCGGGTTCGCCAACTCCAAGCCGAGGACGCGACGGTTCGTTCCCAAGTTTTCGCGACCAACCGGGGTGGGGCTCTCGTGAGAATCGAAGGATTGCGCGGTTTTATCCCGGGTTCCCACATCAGCACCCGGAAACCGAAGGAAGAATTGGTTTCGGAAGAACTGCCACTCAAATTTTTGGAAGTGGACGAAGATCGAAACCGCCTGGTCCTCAGCCACCGCCGCGCCCTGGTGGAACGGAAGATGAACCGCCTCGAAGTCGGCGAAGTCGTCATGGGTACGGTCCGCGGTATCAAGCCCTACGGTGCCTTCATCGACATCGGCGGCGTCAGCGGTTTGCTTCACATCTCGGAAATTTCCCACGATCACATTGACACGCCCCACAGCGTCTTCAATGTCAACGACGAAGTTAAAGTCATGATCATCGACCTCGACGCCGATCGCGGTCGGATCTCGCTGTCCACCAAGCAATTGGAACCCGAACCGGGCGCGATGGTGAAGAACCCCGATCTGGTGTACGAGAAAGCCGAAGAGATGGCCGCGAAGTTCCGGGAAAAAATGATGGCCGAACAACAGGGAACCTCGGTCGTCGAAACCGAGCCGGAAATGGAGCCGGAAGTGGAACCGGAACCCCAATCTTCTGAGACCGAAGCGGAAGTCGAAACTGTAGATGAGCAACCCGTCGAAGAAACGGCGGTCGCGGGGGAAACCGACGCGGAACCTGAAGCGGACGCTCAGAGCGATTCGGAAGAAGAAGTTACGGTGGCGACCGAATAATCCCGACCGCCGTCGGAGTATCGAGCCAAAAAAAAGAGGGACACCCCTCTTTTTTTTTCAAGTTTGATGAGAAGATCAGTTGAACAGAGCCCCGAGGTGTCCCCGCGATCGCGGGTTGAACCGGGCTTTCCGAGTCCGCTCCGGAACCCCCCGGCATCTCGACTCGAGTTGACCCCGACCCCTTTTCCCAGCCGGCATTTGTCCCGATCTCGGAAACGGCCGGCAGAATTAAGTGGCAGGTGTGCGTCAACCGAAATGGGTGAAATTTCAGAACTGAGGGATCCTTGCTTTGCCCAGCATTCAAATTCAAGATCGGATTTTCGAGGACATCCGAGCCATCATCTTTGACAAAGACGGCACCCTGGAAGACTCCGAAGATGTCTTGAGACAACTCGGCCAGGTGCGATCGCGCCGCATCGATGCCCAAATTCCCGGCATCGGCGACCCCCTGCTCATGGCTTTCGGGATCGGGGGCGACACCCTCGACCCGACGGGGTTGATGGCGGTGGGCACCCGCCAGGAAAACGAAATCGCTGCGGCCGCCTACATCGCCGAAACCGGACGGGGGTGGATCGAATCCCGCGAAATTGCCCGCCGAGCCTTCGAGGAAGCCGACGAGCCGTTCAAAAATCGATCCCCCTCCCCCCTGTTTGTCGGCAGCTTGGAAGTGTTAAAATCCCTTTCGGAAGCCCGTCTAAAACTCGGGATTCTTTCGTCCGCCTCGACCGAACAGGTGCGGGCATTCGTCAGTCACCACCAGTTGGATAACTATTTCGGGTTCGTGCAAGGTGCACACAGCCATTTGAGTAAACCCGATCCGGTTCTATTTCTTCAAGCCTGTCAAACCCTCGGCGTCGAAGCGTCCGCGACGTTGATGGTCGGAGACTCGGCCGCAGATATTGAGATGGCAAAAAATGCCGGAGCCGCAGGCTGCATCGGCATTTGTTGGCGACGACAATCGGCAGATCACTTGCATGCGGCAGATGTCGTGATTTCCCAGATCGACGCCATTCAAATCGTCAATGAACGTCAACTCAACTGAGGCTCCCTTCCCCCAAAACTGGCGGCTGGCCGAACAAATGACCGGTTCCGCCCCCGTCGATCCTTCGTTGAGACCGGGCGAATTCGGAGGAAAAATTTGCTATATTAGACTGAATTCAAGGCTCGACTTGAATTCAGGTATTGAAATCGAAAATTGAACAGGAGGAAAGCATTGTCTCGCCAGTATCTCTTCACATCCGAATCCGTCACGGAAGGTCATCCCGATAAAATCTGCGATCAAATTTCTGATGCCATCCTAGATGCCCTCCTCGCCCAAGATCCGGAAAGCCGCGTGGCCGCGGAAGTGGTCGTCAACACGGGTCTGGTTCTGATCACCGGCGAAATTACCAGCAAAGCCCAGGTCAACTACATCGACCTGGCCCGCCAAAAAATCGCCGAAATTGGCTACGTCCACGCCGAAAACGGCTTTTCCGCCGATAGCTGTTCCGTCCTGGTCGCCCTCGACGAACAGTCCCCGGATATCGCCCAGGGCGTCGATGCGGCCCAGGAAAGCCGCGAAAAACTCAGCGAGGCAGTCCTCGACTCCGTGGGAGCCGGAGATCAGGGCTTGATGTTCGGCTTCGCCTGCGACGAAACCCCCGAATTGATGCCGCTGCCCATCAGTTTGGCCCACCGCATTTCCCGCCAACTGACGGCCGTGCGGAAAGACGGCACCCTGCCCTACCTGCGCCCGGACGGCAAAACCCAAGTTACCATCGCCTACGAAGACGATCGCCCCGTCCGCATCGACACCATTTTGATCTCGACCCAGCACCAGGCCGCCATCGGCGACATCGCCGACCCGAAAGCCGTCCAAGACCGCATTAAAGAAGACCTGCTGGCTAAGGTGGTGGGACCCGCCTTTGAAGGCATCGACATCAAACCGGACGATCAGACCCGGATGTTGGTCAACCCCACGGGCAAATTCGTGGTGGGCGGACCCCAGGGTGACTCCGGCTTGACAGGCCGCAAAATCATCATCGACACCTACGGCGGCTATTCCCGCCACGGGGGCGGCGCGTTCTCCGGCAAAGATCCCACCAAAGTAGACCGCACCGCCGCCTACGCCTGCCGCTACATCGCCAAGAACATCGTCGCGGCCGGGTTGGCCGAAAAGTGCGAGGTTCAGGTCAGCTACGCCATTGGGGTGGCCCGCCCGGTGAGCCTGTTCATCGAAACCTTCGGCACCGCCAAGGTGGACGAAGACAAACTGCTGCAAGTCGTCCGGGACAACTTTGAACTGCGGCCGGCCGGCATGATCCAAGATTTCGACCTGCGGAAGCTTCCCGGCTTGCGGGGCGGACGCTTCTTCCAGGATGTCGCGGCCTACGGCCACATGGGACGTCCCGACCTCGACCTGCCCTGGGAAAAAACCGACAAGGTGGAATTGCTCAAACAAGCCCTGCTGCAACCCCTGTCAACGGTCGGATAGGGGGCGATCGCGCCATCGCCACACCCCGGAGTCAATCTCCGCCGTCGGAGGTTGAGCCGGGAGTCGGAAAGAAAAGTCGGGGCGAGAACCCGTTCTCGCCCCGACCGCCATCTCCCGAGTTGAACCCCCCATTCATTGTTGATTTTCAATTGTCTCGAAAAGACGATTCATCACCTTCTATTAATCCCGAAGGGATTCCGAAATGGAAATTGCACCCGTCGAAAAAGACTTCCGAATTGGAGATCGTTTTTCTCGTCCGGTGCGGCGCGCCGGGGAATGGGAATGGTAAGCTAGAATTGGGTTTTCAACTCGATCGGTGTCCCCACATTTGGGCAGGGCAGCCATCGGCTTGAAATCATCATTTCGACCCGAGAAATCGTCAACCCGATGGCGATCGCTACCGTTCCGGCGGTGCAATGGAAGTGAAGTTAAAGGAACGATGGTATGCAGACTGTTGACAAACCGGCATCCAATCCCGTAGATTCCCCGCTGACGATCGCGGGCCGTCCGTTCAAATCGCGCCTGATGACGGGAACCGGCAAATATCGCAGCTTGGAGGAAATGCGGCGGAGTATCGAGGCCAGCGGCTGCGAGATCGTCACCGTGGCCGTCCGGCGGGTGCAGACCCAAGCCCCCGGACACGAAGGACTCGCCGAGGCGATCGACTGGAATCGCATCTGGATGCTCCCCAATACCGCCGGGTGCCAGACCGCCGAGGAAGCCGTCCGCGTCGCCCGACTGGGCCGGGAAATGGCGAAGTTGTTGGGCCAGGAGGACAATAATTTCGTCAAACTCGAGGTGATTCCCGACCCGAAATATTTGCTGCCCGACCCCGTCGGCACCCTGGAGGCGGCGGAACAACTGGTCAAAGAAGGATTTGCCGTCCTGCCCTACATCAACGCCGACCCGCTCCTGGCCAAACGTCTGGAGGAGCTCGGCTGCGTCACGGTGATGCCCCTCGGGTCCCCCATCGGCTCCGGTCAGGGGATCAAAAATGAGGCCAACATCGAGATCATCATCGACAACGCCCAAGTTCCGGTGGTGGTGGATGCCGGGATCGGCACCCCCAGCGAAGCCGCGGCCGCGATGGAAATGGGGGCCGATGCCCTGTTGATCAACTCGGCGATCGCCCTGGCCAAGCACCCCCCACTGATGGCCCGGGCGATGGGACTGGCCGCAGAGGCCGGACGTCTGGCTCACCTGGCGGGACGCATCCCCGTCAAAACTTACGCGCTCGCCTCCTCCCCCCTCACCGGTACGGTCGGGTCCCCGACCGGATCGAATTGAGATCGATCTCGCAATGGGGGCAGGTACAGCAGTTTCGAGTTCGATTTTTCCCTCCCCCGCCGGAAATCGGCCGAAAATTTCATTAAATCTTTCAAACGGCTGCCAATTTTTGTTAAGATTGATGACGAAAAGAAAATCGGGATCATATACGAATGCCATATACAACTGAAGAGGGCGGACGCTTAAATAACTTTGCGGTGGAACCGAAAGTTTACACGGCCGAGCCTCCGACGAAAAATCAAATTCGCAACTACATCATTCTGGGAGTCGGCGCCGTCGTCTTGGTCGTCGGTCTGTTCGCCGTCGCGATCGGGGTTTCTTAAATTCCATCTCGGAACAGCAGGCACCGCCAAAATCAGTTCGTCCCCCTCCCGTTTCTCAACGTTCGGTACATCGGTAACTAGACAGCGAGTGGCGGGAGTTTTGCATGGCTTTCACCTCCCCAAAAGCCCGAAAAAGCACAAGAGTCGCCCGCCGAGAAAAGATGAGAAAATCTAAAATCTAAAATCTAAAATCTAAAATCTAAAATCTAAAATCCCCACACAGAAAAGCTCGGGAGCTTAGTAGCCCCGCGGCTTTAGCACTGTGCCCAAAAGCGACTCGGCGGCTTGAGTCGCCATCTTCTTTTGGTGTCGGCAGCCTATCAATCCAGTCTTCTATCATCGCCGTCATCGACTTTTCCCGTTCTTTAGAGAGTTTCCTTCGCGGGGAGTAGTCAACCCAATTCACCATCCTGAAAACAGCGTCCCGGCTCGAAGTAGAGAGTGTTGAAGCTCGAAACGCCCAGCATTACCTTTATCCACCCTCTATCGAATGATATAGCGCTGCTAGAAGAGGGTGTGCTCGGTGCTCGGTGCTCGGTGCTCGGTGGAAAATCCCCTTGGAATAAGGGTTTCGAGGTTTTTACCTTTTTCCGGAACTGTAAACACGCGAGCGCGATACCTGCGATATCATGTCCGCTCAAACAGTTATGATTCCTGGGTTTCCCTGCCCTCTTCTGAAGCGGCTTCAAACTTTTGCCGATTGCCTCTTGCCTATGGCCTTTTCTCGAACGATTGTGTAAGTATTCAAACGGACTTGATATGACCGCGACCGACACCGCTTTTTCGGGAATTTCGGACACCAATTCTCGGCGTTATGCCAGCTTGAAGCGGGCTTTGACGCTCGGTTTGCGACAGAAAATTTGGATTGCGGTCTGCGACGACTCCGACCTGCGCCGGGCGATCGCCGACGGCCTCTTCCCCGGCGGAGATCTGCCCCCGGCTGAACTCCGGGTTCCCCCGAACTGGGTGACGCTCGATTTAGACCCGAGCCACCCCGACCCGAACGCCCAAATCCGCCGCTGGAAAACCGGATGCGGGGCCGGCCGGGAAACGCCGCCCGTGGGATTCCAGATTGTGGGGGTCGAACGGCTGACCCGCCAGCCACCCGCCATCCAGCGGTCTTTCCTCGACCGCCTGGGAACCGTGCCCAGCCAACTCGTCGAATTCGACTGCAGCCTCCTGCTGTGGCTCCCCTCCCCCTGGCTGGGCTGCATCCGACAGTCGGCGCCGGAATTTTGGCGGTGGCGGGCCGGCCTGTTCGAGTTCGTCGGCGACCCCACCCCCCCCCGAAACGCGCTGCCGAAGCCGGACAAAGATCCGCCGCACGGGCTGCCCCAACCACCGTCTCCCCCGCCCGAAACCGATCTCAAACAGTGCATCGAACGCGGTCGCCGGTACCGCGATCGCATCTGTGCCGGCACCGCCTCCGCCGCCGACCTGGAAGGGGGAATCCGGGCTTACGAACGGGTCCTCGCCGCCTTGGAAACCGGGGCGAGCGCTGACGTAGACGACCCCGACGCCGGGGGGTGCGATCGCGTCGCCCTTTGGAACGATGTCGGCACCTTTCACCGGATGCGATTTCAACAACTCTTCAAATCCCGAAACGCCGCCCCCGACGCGATTTCTCATTTACAGCAAAGCATCATTTGCTATCAAAAAGCGCTGGCGAAGATCGAACCCGAGACAAGTCCTGCCATCTATGTTAAACTACAGTCGAACCTGGGTGCAGCTCACACCGATTTAGCCACGATCCGAGAACCCGTCGAGAACCTTCAACAGTCCGTCATCGCCTACGAGGAAGCCATCCGCGTCCTCCGTTCCTCTCCCGAGGGAGGAGCGGCCGATCGATTGAATGAAATGGACTCAATTGCCATCCAAAATAATTTGGGAACGGCTCACTGGAATTTGGCCCAATACGTTCGGCCCGTCACCCATCTCAAGGCGGCGATCGCTGCTTATACCGAAGCATTGCTGGGCGAGAGCCCGGATCGGGAGCCGGTGCGCCATGCCATGATTCACGCCAATTTGGGGACCGCCTACTGGAACTTGGCCCAGCATCGCCCCTCCAAACCGTTGCTCCGACGGGCGATTCGCAGCTACCGACGGGCGTTAACCTATCGGACGCCCGCCACGGCTCCCCTCGCCTGCGCGGCCACCCAAAACAATCTCGGCACGGCCTGCTGGCATCTGGCCCTCTCCCTCGACCGACCCGAAGACCGCATGAAATTCCTACAGGAGGCGATCGCTGCTTATGAAACCGCACTGACCCTGGCCCGCCAACTCAGCCCAGCCGAGTTGACCTTCGATGCCCTCGCGACTCACAATAACTTAGGACTAGCTCACTACCGTCTGGCGACCGACCGGGCGAACCCCCTGACGCAAGCCGACCGGGTTTCCCATCTCGACAGGGCGCTCCACCATCACGCGATCGCGGGTTGGCTCGAACCCTCTCCCCCGGGAAGTGGCAATCCCGAACCCCCGGAAATAACGCACCGTCCGGACTCCGAACGCCATCGGGTCGCCTTCGACCATCTGATCCGAACCCTGCGGGCTTTCTACGAGGCGTCGGGTTGGCAAGGCCAAAACCGAGCCCTTTCGAGAATCCCCGGCTACCTGCTCCCGGAAATCTGGCGCGCTCTGTAATACAATACAACTCAATTGCCCTTTTGTGAGATTGGAACTTCATCTTTTTCTCCTTGGGTCTGAAACCCCGTCCTTGGAGGATGGCTTGACATTTTTCTGGTAGAATGAGGCGTACCGAAGGCGAAAACCAAGCCTTCGATACTTGCACATAGAAAACTCGGGTTAGGGGGTTCCGTACAGAAATGCTTGTACGGTCAAACTTAGAGCACCGAGTACAAAGTCTTTTAAGGCTCCGTACCGCAGGACTTGCGGGCTCGGGACTCTGCAAGGAGTCGAAAGTCTGTGGACATGACGTAAGACGGGGACATAACTGACTTGTGTTGGTGGTGTACGCAGACGTGGACGAAGCTCCAAACCCAGATTGCGAGGTTTGGGAATCACCGTCCGTTTACGGCGGTGAGGATGTCAATTTCGCATTAACATAGAAGTGGCTAGTCACCCTTGCCCCATCCTCAGCTAAACCTTGTGGTTATGGCCTCTGAAAAAATTCTTGTGGTTGATGACGACCCGGCAATCCGAAATTTAATTTCTCGCTATCTGACCCAGCAGAACTATGAAGTCGAGTCGGCTAAAGATGGCGAGACGGCGTTGGAGCGCTTCGAGCAGTTCAATCCGGACCTCGTGGTGCTCGATGTCAACTTGCCCGACACGACGGGTTTTCACCTTTGCCAAGAAATGCAGAGTCGGACTCACGTCTTTGTCTTGCTGCTCACCAGCCTGACGGGAGAGGAGGATAAAATTAAGGGGTTTGATAAAGGGGCGGATGACTACATCACCAAACCCTTCGGTCTAGCCGAACTCGGTGCCCGGGTGCGGGCGATTTTGAAGCGCCAGCGTTCCGTCGAAGATAACGAACAGCGCAGCTTGACCTACGGAGATATCGTCATCGACCCGGCCCGGCGGGAAGTCTACGTCAGCGATCGCCTCGTCTCCCTCAGCGCCCTGGAATTTGACCTGCTCTACTGTCTGGCGAGAAAACCCGGCCGGGCCTGGCGTCGGTCTGAACTGCTGCAAGAAGTGTGGGATTACGACTACGAAGGCGAACAGCGGGTCGTTGATGTCCATATCGGCCAGATCCGCAAAAAGATCGAACCCGACACGGACAAACCCACCCTGATCAAAACCATCCGGGGCGTGGGATATATGTTCGACCGCCGCGCCCCAGATCGGTGAATTAATTGATAATTGACAATTGATAATTGATAATTGGTAATTCTCAATTTGTGCCGGCATCTTGGAGTTGGGAATGGATGGGATGGGTCTATTTCCGCGATCGCCAGACCCCATCTCCGACAGCCACCCCGTCGATAGAGTGGCCGCACAGGTACAGACCTCTGAGCGATGGCAACCCCCCTCGGTGAGTCAATTGATAATTGATAATTGATAATTGATAATTCTCAATTTTTGCCGGCATCTTGGAGTTAGGAATCAATGCGATCGGCCCACTTCCGCGATCGGTGCCGGCTATCTCCGACGGCTACCCCGTCGATCAGAGTCGATCCTACAATACAACTCGATCGCCCTTTTGTTAGATTGGAACTTCATTTTCGCATAACATAGAAGTAGCCAGTCGCCCCTGCCCCATCCTCAACTCAACCTTACGGTTATGGCCTCTGAAAAGATTCTTGTCGTTGATGACGACCCGGCAATCCTAAATTTAGTTTCTCGCTATCTGACCCACCAGGACTTTGAAGTTGAGTCAGCTAAAGATGGCGAGACGGCATTGGAACGCTTCGAGCAATTCAATCCGGATCTGGTGGTTCTGGATATCAACTTGCCCGATACGACGGGTCTCAAGCTCTGTCCGGAAATGCAGAGTCGGACTGGCGTCTTAGTCTTGATGCTCACCAGCGAAGCCAACCTGGAAGCTCCGGGACTCATAGGAGGGGCGGATGACTTCATTTCCAAACCCTTCAAACTGGAAATACTCGATGCCCGGGTGCGGACGCTCTTGAAGCGCCAGCGTTCCGTCGGAGATATCGAACAGCGCAGCTTGACTTACGGAGATCTCGTCATCAACCCGGCCCGCCGGGAAGTCTACGTCAGCGATCGCCTCGTTTCCCTCAGCGCCCTGGAATTTGACCTGCTCTACTGTCTAGCCAAGAAACCCGGCCGGGTTTGGAGTCGGGAAGAAATTCTCAAAGAAGTTTGGGAGGTATCGTACATCGGCGAACAGCGGGTCGTGGACGTCCACATCGGTCAAATCCGCAAAAAGATCGAACCCGACAAGGACAAACCCGCCCTGATCAAAACCATCCGGGGCGTGGGATATATGTTCGACCGCCGCGATCAGGACCCGTGAATTAATTGATCATTCTCAAGTTTTTCCGGCATCTTGGAGTTGGGAATGGATGCGATCGCCCCACTCCCGCGATCGCCGCACGCAATCTCCCACGGCCACCCCGTCGATATAATTGCTGCACAGGTACAGGCCCGGCAGCGATCGCAATCCCGCTTCGATCCGATCCAGGCGATCCTGGTGGCCGAGGGTGTATTGGGGAATCGCCCGCCGCCACAAATGAACCGCGAGCACTTTCGGAGAAACGTCCTCGGCGAGAAAAATCTGGCGCAGGTCCCGGTGCACGGCTGCCACAATTTGCTCTTCGTCCATTTCGCCGATTTCCGGGTCCGTGGCACCGCCGATGTAGTTGCTGAGAACCTGCCAGCCTTCGGGGGCGCGGCCCGGGAACAAACTCGACGTCCAGATCGTTCCCAGCGTCCGGATGCCCTGATTTCGGGGGATCAAGTTTCCAAAGCCCCGCAGGTCGCCCTTCAAAGCCGATTTGGGATAGGCCAGCACCACGCAGGCGACGGGGGGATAGGGAATTTCCGCCAGGGCTTCGGCCATTTGGGATTGTAGCGGTTTCAACAGACGGGCGCTGACGTGGGCGGGGGTCATCAATGCCAGAGTCCGCGCCTCCAACTGACGATCGCCCTCCGGTGTGGAAAATTCTGCGATATAAGTTTGATTTTCGCTGGGGTAGAAGCGATCAAGGGTCCAATTCAACCGAATTCGATCGCCCAACTGAGTCGCCAGGGTTTCGGGCAAAACCTGCAACCCGCCGCGGAACGACCCCAACTCCCCGGGCCGCGTTTTGGGGATGCGGGGGTCCGGGGCCGGTCGCTTTTGCTTTCCGCGAGACAAGATCGCCCCGGCCAGCAAGCCGCCCCCCAGGGCTTCCATTTTGACGACCCGGGCGAAGGCGGAGCGGGCGGCCAACCGATCCGGGTCGCCGGCGTACACCCCCGACACGAACGGTTGCACCAGACGCCGCCGGACTTCGGAACCCAGGTGGCGATCGAAAAATTGGGTGACGGTTTCCTCTCCGTCCTGGCGGGAAAAATGGCTCCCCACCGGTGGCGGGACGAACCCCAGCACCCCCACGAGCGCCCGCAGCTTGCCCGTCAGACTCAGCAGTTGGGAACTCACCAGGGCGGGCGGACTCATCGGCACCGGATGCAACCGACGGTTCCAGTAGACGTACCGGGGCAACTGGCGATCGGCCAAAATCAATTCCTCTTTCAACCCGACATCGACCGCCAATTCGAGTAACTCGGGGGTGGGGGCGAAACTGTTCGGGCCTTCCTCCCACAAAAACTCACCTTGAGAGCCCGTCGTGATGTTTCCTCCCACCCGGTTTTGACTTTCTGTCACCATCACCTCGGGGGGGGAGGTGCCGTTGGTTTTGCGGAGAAGGGCGTGGGCCAAACTCAGGCCGCTAATACCGGCGCCGACGATTAGGGTATCGAGTACGTTTGTCATAGAGGAATCGGTCGAAAAGTTGGGAATTGGACAGCAAGCCGGGGAGTCCGACAAATGGGGGGGCTGACGTCCTAGGCTAACCGGTCGGACTGGAACAGCGTTTCGAGGTAAATCCGGGCGGCTTGGCGGCAGCTCTGCAGGGCCTCCGGCGTGTTATTCCTTCCATTTTGCAACAAAAACAGTGACAGGGCTGCGGAAAAGACCCGATCCTGATCCCAGTCCGGATGCGTTTCGAGGTAGCCCTGGAGGGATTCGTGCAGCGTTTCAGGAATTTCGGCAAAGATGCTCACACTTGTGTTCATGAAACTGCTCCCAGGGTTGAAGGTACAGGACAATCCGCAATTTTTAAAGCTGGGAGGAAGGGGAGAATGGCCCGCTTTCCGATCGCCACTCCAAAAATTGGGTAGTCGATTTATTGTGTGCTATTGGGGGGTGGGGTTGTCAATGTTGCAAAGTGTTACAACCCCCGTCCGGGCGGGCCGGACTTCACGACGGAATGGGATTTTCAGCCCTTTTTTTGTTACAGAGCTTTACAAGAAATCGAAAATTTGCCCGTCGCAATGGGGGCGATCGCGAAATCCCCAATTCGACCGCAGGTCGTCATTCTGCGACGATTTCCTGTGGAAAAAAAACCGAAATCTGTGGAAAACCCCGGGAAAGCCTGTGGAAAATCTGTGGAATTTCTGGGGAAAAATCTGCGAAAAGATAAGAATTTTAAAGCGGGGGCAAAATGGGGAAAAGCGACCCGGCGTCCCCGTCAACCCCGGGAGTTCCGGTGCCAGTCCGCGGCCTTCTCGGCGATCGCGTCCAGTTCCTCCGGGTCGATCCGGTCCAAGTTGGCCAGCATCAAATTCATCCGCCCCAGGGACTTGAGCTTGTCCCGGTGGCGGGCTAGAAAGTCCCAGTAAAAGAAATTGAAGGGGCAGGCCCTTTCCCCGGTGCGATCGCCGCGATCGTACCCGCAGCCCCGGCAGTAGTCGCTCATGCGATCGATGTAATTCGCCGACGCCGCGTAGGGTTTGGTCGCCAGCAACCCCCCGTCCGCGAACAGTCCCATCCCGATGGCGTTGGGTTGCATCACCCAGTCGTAGGCGTCCACGAAAGCCGCGTGAAACCAATCCTCCACCGCCTGGGGAGAAATTCCGGAAATCAGCGCGAAATTCGCCAGCACCATCAACCGCTGGATGTGGTGGGCGTACCCCCGCCGCTCCACCTGGGAGAGCACCTGACGCAGGCAATTCATGTCCGTCTTGCTCCCGTCCCAAAAAAAGTCCGGCAGGGGGCGGTCATGTCCGAACCAGTTGCTCTGGAAATACTCCTCGTCCACCCAGCCGTAAATCCCCGCCATGTACTCCCGCCACCCCAATACCTGGCGGACAAACCCCTCCACGCTGTTGAGGGGCAAATCGCGGGTTCGGTAAGCCTCTTGTGCGGCTCGAACCACTTCCAGCGGTTGCAGCAACCCGAGGTTGAGATAGGGGGAAATCAACCCGTGCCACATCGTCTCCTCCCCCGTCACCATCGCATCCTGGTAGGGGCCGAAGGTGGGGAGGCACTCGTCCAGAAAATACTCCAGCACCGCCCGGGCTCCGTCGCGGGTCACGGCCCAGCCGAAATCGTCGAGGCTCCCGTACAGGGGAAACGGCAACTCCCGCACCCGTTCCATCACCTCCCGGGTGATGTCGTCCGGCTCGAAGTGTGGGGGTGACGGCCTGTCGGGGAGATTCTTGGGGGGTTTGCGATTCTCCCGGTCGAAATTCCAGCGTCCCCCGGCGGGTTCGTCGCCATTCATCAACACCCCGAACCGCCGCCGTCCTTGCCGATAAAAATCCTCCATCACCAGCCGCTTCCGACTTTCGGCCCAATTCTGAAATTCCGCCCGACTCCAGATAAAATGATTGTTGGGGATGCGGCGAATCGCGATCGGCAACTGCAAATTTTCAATCAAATCCCCAAAGGGGCGATCGCTCGGTTCCATCACCCACAACTCATCGACATCGTTGGCCTCGATCCAACGATTCAGGGGCACCTCAAAATCGTCGGCCTGGCGGACGTAAGTCACCGCCGCCCCCGACTCCTCGAGTTCCCGCGCAAAATGGCGCATGGCAGACCAAATCAACGTCAGTTTTTGCCGGTGGTACGGCCGGACCCGGGCGCGAGCGAGGGACTCGATCAGGATGACGGGGGTATCTGACAGGTCGCACTGTCGGAGGGCGGCCTGTCCGCGCCAGAGCTGATCGCCTAAAATCCAGATGCCAGTTGTCATAACAATTATGGGTTGGATTGGAAATTTTCCAGGGGGAGTGAGGCGCTAGAAATCCGGCCCCCCAAAAATGGCTCGCCCACTCGATTCTATATAATGAAGTGACAACAAAAATCAGACTCCGAGCCATATCCGCGCATCCGCTCCGCGATCGGCCTCGTGGCACGCTCCGCGATCGCACACTTCAGTTGTTGACCAATTCAGCTTATTATACGGGTTGACACCGACCAGTTGGGCGAACGACTCCTGAAAATCGAGCTGCCGTTGGGCATTGCACCTTCAGTTGGATTTGAATTATGCCTGAGCTAGGTCAATCCTCCTTTCGCCGTCTTCTTCTATCCCGGATTTTGCTGTTGAGCCTTCCGGTCCTATTGATTGGCGAGTACGTCACCTATCGTAAGGCTCGCTCGGGGTTGCTGGAAACGGCCCGACTCAACTTGACCGAAAGTGCCGTCAAAAAAAGTCAAGATATCGACGAATGGTCCCGTTCTTTGAAGTCGAGTTTGATTCTCGCGGCCCGCAGTTCCGTCTTGCAGTCGGGAAAACAGGAAAACTTCCAACCCTTTCTCGAACAACTCACCTCCCAGTTGCCGTTTATCGTCAACTGCCTGCAACTGAAGGATTTGCAAACCGATCGCATCGTGGCGAGTACCTGCGGCGATCGCGCGATCGGCCAGATGCCCACGGACTTGTGGCCCGCCTCCCAACCGCAAAACTGGACCCTCAATCAATCCCAAGTCTACATCTTCAATGTCGGCCTCCCCGACCTGACCACAACTTTGACCCCCCCCGGCGACGAGGCCGAACCCGACACCGGGGGCCAATCTCCCGTCGAACCCATCCCCCGGACGCCAGAAAATCAACTGCGGTTGGTCTCCGTCGCCCCGATTTACATTTCCGACGGGAAAACCAACCAACTCCGCTACGGGTTGGGTTTGGAATCCTCCTGGATGCTCGGCGGGTACGAGATCCCCAAATCCCTCACCGGAACGACGGTGATTTTGGATCAGGCGGGAACCATCGTCGCCCACCCCAACCCCCAATCCGTGGGCTTGAATATCGAAGAATACCCGGACTCGCTCCGGCTTCAGAGCCTGCTCGCCAGCGCCCTGGCCGGCCGCAGCAACTTCATCCACCTGTTCTCATTTGAACAGGATGGGGAAGAATTGCTCGCCGGGTACAACGCCATTCCCAGCCCCATTTCTCGGACACCGGAGAGTCAGTGGGTAATCCTGGCCGTCGCCAGTTTGGACGATGCCCTCTCCGGGCTGCGGGATATCAATTCAGTTTTGATCGTACTCACCCTCAGTTTGATCGTGGCGAGTATCATCGCGGCCCTCTACCTCTCCCGGGATCTGGCCCGCCCCCTGGAAAAGCTCCGAGATTACGCCCAGCGCGTCAACAGCATCGAATCCCCGTCGCAGGTCCCCCAAAATCTCAAGATTCGCGAGGTGGAACAGTTGGCCCAAGCGTTGCGGACGATGGTCGATCGCCTCCAGTCCCGGGCGCAAGCCCTGGAGTTCGCCACCCGGGAAGCCCAAGTCGCCAACCAACTCAAGGACGAATTCCTGCGGGTGATCTCCCACGAACTGAGGACTCCCTTAAACGGGATTTTGAATTCCCTGAACTTGATTCAAGAGGGGTTTTGCGACGATCGCGACGAGGAAATGGAGTATTTGCAGATGGCCAACGATTCCGCCCTGCATTTATTCAACATCGTCAACGACATTTTGGATATCGCCCTGATCGAAGAGGGCCAGTTGTCCCTGATGCTCGAACCCACCGACCTCAACGAAGTCCTCCAGGAAGCGATCGCCCTGCAAACCCTGGAACTCCAGCAGAAAAACCTGGATTTGCAAGTGATGCTGTCCCCCGAAACTCTCAACGTCCAGGCCGACCGGGACAAACTCAAACAGGTATTTCTCAACCTCCTCAACAACGCCGTCAAATTCACCAAAAAAGGGAGCATCACCGTTTCAAGCCAACTTGAACGCCTCCCCAATTCTCTCCCATACACTTCGTCGAAATCCCCCGACTCCGCCCCGTTTTTGGAACGGGCGAGTGTCACCATCGTCGATACCGGAATTGGCATCCTCCCCGAAAAACAATCGCAACTGTTCAAACCCTTCGTGATGGTGGACGGTTCCACCACCCGGGAAGCCGGGGGCGTGGGGTTGGGATTGGCGATCGCCAACCGCCTCATGGAGATGATGGAAGGCCGCATCGAACTCTACAGCGCCGGCCTCAACTGCGGAACTCGAGTGATCGTTTCCATGCCCACCCTCAACACCGCCTTGCCCTCCGCCCAACCCGCCCGCCCCAAACGGAAAACGAAGAAGCGGGTCAAGAAATAATTTTAGATTTTAGATTTTAGATTTTTATCCTCACCTGTTATAAATTAGGTAAAACTGACGGCATTCACTAAATTTTCCCCATGACTGAACCGATCGCCCCGGGATGGCACGGCCTTCTCAACCTCACTTATGCGCCCCAAAATGGCACGACTAAAATTGTCGATAAATATGCGCGATCGCCCTTTAAAATACAGCGTCCATTTTATCCCGCCGGCGAGGAGATTTGTCAGAGCGTGGCCCTGCACACGGCCGGGGGAATGGTGGGGGGCGATCGCCTCTCCCAAACCCTCCATTTAAAACCGGATGCCAGGGCATTATTCACCACCGCTGCGGCGAGTAAAGTTTATCGGAGTGCCGGAAAAACCGCCACCCAAACCGTCGATATCCGCCTAGAAACGGGATCTCATTTGGAATATTTTCCCCGGGAAACGATCCTGTTCGACGGGGCGATTTACCGTCAGGATTTGCGGGTGGAGTTGGAACCCGGCGCCACCTGGCTGGGGTGGGAAATTGTCCGGTTCGGCCGTTCCGCCCGGGGGGAACAATTTTTAAACGGGGAGTGGCGATCGCATACGGAAGTTTGGCAAAATGGATCGCCGCTGTGGGTCGATCGCCAGTGGCTACCGGGCGATCGGGCAATTTTGGAGAGTCCCCACGGTTTGGGCGGATGGCCCGTGGCGGCAACCCTCGTCTGGGTGGGACAACCCGTCGCCGAAGACACCCTAAATCGTGTTAGAATCCTCTGGAATCGAAGAGGGGCAAAAGGAGAAGCCGGGGCCACTCAACTTTTATCGGGGTTATTGTGTCGCTATCGCGGCCCTTCCACCGCAGAGGCGATCGCCTGGTTCACCGAAATTTGGCAGGGACTCCGCCCCAATTCTGCGGGACAAAAAATCGCGCCACCCCGAGTTTGGAGCGTTTAAAAAAATCGCCTAATTTGAGGAGTTATGAATGCAACTATCACCCCAAGAAAAGGATAAGTTACTGATTTTTACCGCTGCGTTACTCGCCGAACGGCGGAAAGAACGGGGACTGAAACTGAACTATCCCGAAACCGTCGCCTACCTCTCCGCCGCCATTCTGGAAGGGGCGAGGGAGGGCAGGACGGTGGCGGATTTGATGAGTTACGGAACCACATTATTGACCCGCGATGATGTCATGGAAGGGGTGCCGGAAATGGTGGAAGAAGTCCAGGTGGAGGCGACATTTCCGGACGGAACCAAGTTGGTGACGGTACACAACCCAATTCAGTAAGTCAACCGCCCTAATATAACCATCCAGCTTTTTACAGGCAGGATGCCTGTGCTACCTACGTTTTAAAGTTGATAAAGGAGCTATGATTCCAGGAGAATTGATTGTAAAACCGGGCGAAATCGAACTCAATGCGGGTCGCCCGACGCTCAATGTCACCGTAGCAAATGCGGGCGATCGCCCCGTGCAGGTGGGTTCCCACTTTCACTTCTACGAGGTCAATTCCGCCCTGCAATTTGACCGGGAATTGACCCGGGGAATGCGGCTGAATATCCCCGCCGGAACCGCCATCCGCTTTGAACCGGGGGACGAACGAGAAGTGGAATTGGTGGCGATCGCCGGGAGTCGCGAAATTTATGGTTTTAATGGCTTGGTGAATGGGGCATTGGAACCCAAAGCGTCAGGGGAAAAAAAGAAGAAAAAGGACAAGGATAAAAAGGGAAAATCGAAGAAAAAAAATAAGTGATGGGACTCTAGCCAACGCCGCCCTTGCCAGGTCGCACCGGGAACCCACCAGCCATTTTTCAGCGGAGAATGAAATGGTAAACTATGAAGTATGTTTGACAACGTTTGTCGCTACCTGACCGAGCACTTCAGTGCCGATATCGCCTCCTGGTTGTTGGGCGAACCCGTCGCTCTGACGCGCCTGAGTCCGACGGAACTGTCCCTGCAACCGTTGCGGGCAGATGCCCTGATTCTTCTCCAATCCGAGACGGTGGTGCTGCACGTCGAATTTCAGACCCAGCCCGACGCCGAGATCCCCTTTCGGATGGCGGACTATCGCCTGCGGGTGTTTCGTCGCTTTCCTCAGAAACGGATGCGTCAAGTGGTGGTTTATCTGCGAGAGTCTGCCTCCCCGTTGGTGTATCAAACCCGGTTCGAGCTGCCCGGAACCCGACATGAATTTCAGGTGATTCGTCTGTGGGAACAGCCCGTCGCGACCTTTTTGACATCGCCGGGATTGTTGCCCTTCGCGATATTGGCTCAAACGGGCGATCGCGCGGGGGTTTTGCAGACCGTCGCCCAGGAGCTAGAGGCGATCGAGGATTTGACAAGGCGGAGTGATTTGACGGCATCGGCGGGGATTTTGGCGGGGTTAGTATTAGAGAGAGAACTCATTCAACGACTGTTGAGGCAGGAACTTATGCGGGAATCTGTTATTTATCAAGAAATCTTGCAAGAAGGGGAAGCCCGGGGCAAAGCCGAAGGTAAAGCCGAAGGCAAAGCCGAAGGCAAAGCCGAAGGCAAGATGGAAGTGGCCATGAATCTGCTGACATTCGGGATGCCCATCGCCCAAATTGCCGAGGTGACGGGATTGACCCTGGAGCAAGTTTCACAATTACAAGCCGATCGCCCGGAAGCGGGGGAAGCGGAGGAAAATCAATAGCGTTTTTCAACTGTTATTTCGCCCTTTTGTCCCGCCGGGTCGTTTCATTCTCCCCTGAAAAATGGGGAGGATAGAACGGCTTTTCCCCGACCGAGGGAGAGGAGGTAAAATTATCGTTATCAATTGGGAGTAAAAAATGAGTTATCGGATGGATCGACAAGCCTACGCGGAAACCTTCGGACCGACGGTGGGCGATCGCGTGCGGCTGGCGGATACGGAATTATTTATCGAAGTCGAACGGGATCTGACAACCTACGGCGACGAGGTGAAATTTGGGGGCGGAAAAGTCATCCGGGACGGGATGGGACAGTCCCCCATTTCTCGGGAAGATGGGGCGGTGGATGTGGTGATTACCAACGCCTTAATTTTGGATTGGTGGGGGATTATCAAAGCCGATGTTGGCATTAAAGACGGCAAAATTTACAAAATTGGTAAAGCCGGAAATCCCTACATTCAAGATCATATCAATATCATTATCGGGCCGTCCACAGAAGCGATCGCGGGGGAAGGAAAGATCCTCACCGCCGGGGGAATTGACAGCCACATTCACTTTATTTGTCCCCAACAAATCGAAACCGCGATCGCCTCTGGAATTACGACGATGATCGGCGGCGGGACGGGGCCGGCGACGGGGACGAACGCCACCACCTGCACCCCCGGATCTTGGAACATTCACCGAATGTTGGAAGCGGCGGAAGCGTTTCCCATGAATTTGGGATTTTTAGGAAAGGGAAATAGTGCCCAACCCCAGGGGTTAGTCGAACAGGTGATGGCGGGGGCGATGGGTTTGAAATTGCACGAAGATTGGGGGACGACTCCGGCGGCGATCGACACCTGTTTGAATGTCGCCGATCGCTACGATATTCAAGTAGCAATTCACACCGACACCCTCAACGAAGCCGGGTTCGTGGAAAACACCATCGCGGCTTTTAAAGAACGGGTGATTCACACCTACCACACCGAAGGGGCCGGCGGCGGACACGCACCGGATATTATCAAAGTTTGCGGCTTGAAAAATGTGCTCCCCTCCTCCACCAATCCCACCCGTCCCTACACGACAAATACCCTCGAAGAACACTTGGATATGTTGATGGTCTGTCACCATCTCGATCGCAACATTCCCGAGGATGTCGCCTTCGCAGAATCCCGCATCCGCCGGGAGACGATCGCGGCCGAAGATATCCTCCACGACCTCGGCGCCTTCAGCATGATCGCGTCCGATTCCCAGGCGATGGGACGGGTGGGAGAAACCATTATTCGCACTTGGCAAACCGCCCATAAAATGAAGGTGCAACGGGGGTTATTAACGCCGGAAAATGAGGGAGAAACCCACGATAATTTCCGCGCCAAACGCTATATCGCCAAGTATACGATCAATCCTGCGATCGCCCACGGAATTGCCGATTCTGTCGGTTCTATCGAAGAAGGAAAACTCGCGGATTTGTGCCTGTGGAAACCCGCCTTTTTTGGAGTGAAACCGGAAATGGTGATCAAAGGTGGTGCGATCGCCTGGTCGCAAATGGGCGACCCCAACGCCAGTATTCCCACCCCCCAACCGATCCACATGAGGCCGATGTTTGGAAGTTTCGGAGGTGCGATCGCGGCCACATCCCTCACCTTCGTTTCCCAAGCCTCTTTGGAAGGCAAAACTCTGCAAAAACTGGGATTGAAAAAATCTTTAGTTCCGGTTTCAAATACCCGCAATCTGAGCAAATCTGACCTGAAATTAAATGAGTTTTTGCCTCAAATGGAAGTCGATCCGGAAACCTACGAAGTGCGGGCGGACGGGGAGTTACTGACCTGCGAACCCGCGACAAGTTTGCCAATGGCACAACGTTATTTTTTGTTTTGATAATAACGAAATTTTCGATTCAAAGTCCCCCTTTTGAAGGGGGATTTAGGGGGATCTTCCGGTTTCGGCAAAAGTGTAGATCCCCCCCAGCCCCCATCCCCCCCAGCCCCCATCCCCCCCAGCCCCCCTTTGTAAGGGGGGAGAAGGGGGGAGAAGGGGGGAGAAGGGGGGAGAATTGAACTCAAAGTCCCCCTTCTTAAGGGGAGAATTCAACTCAAAGTCCCCCTTATTAAGGGGGATTTAGGGGGATCTCTTAGCGAAAACCGCTATAATGTATCAACAAAAATATGGAGGAATAATGGTCGAAAATACGCAGACGCCCAAAGTCGTCGTTGTCGGGGCGGGTTGGGCCGGTTTGGGGGCGACACACCACCTGGCAAAACAGGGTTATGACGTGACACTGCTGGAGGCGAGTCCCCAGGCGGGGGGTTTGGTGGCGGGGTGGAAAACTCCCGGCGGACGTTCCGTAGAAGCCGGAATTCACGGGTTTTGGTATCCCTATCAAAACATCTTTTCCCTAGTCCGAGAATTGCGATTAGATCCATTTACCCCCTGGACTCGTTCCGCCCAATATTCCCCCGATGGGTTAGTTGTAGAATCTCCGATTTTTCAAGATTTGCCGCGTCTTCCGATGCCGTTGGGGACGTTTGTTTATACGCAATTTAAACGGTTGCCTTTGAGCGATCGCCTGTCCGCTTTGCCCCTTTTATATGCGGTGATTGATTTCGACAATTCCGAGGAGGCTTGGCGGCGTTATGACTGCATCACCGCCCGGGAATTGTTCAAACAATACGGCGTTTCTGCACGACTGTATCACGAAGCATTTAATCCGATGTTGTTGGTGGGTTTGTTCGCCCCTGGCGAACAGTGTTCTGCCGCCGCTGCTTTGGGGATGTTGTACTATTTTATTTTGGCACATCAGCCGGATTTTGATGTCGTTTGGTGTCGCGGAACGGTGGGCGATCGCATCTTCAATCCCTGGATAGAAACTATTGAAAATTCCGGCGGAAAAGTCCTGACTAACAGGCGAGTCAGCGATTTAAAATTGGACGAAACCGGAAAGGCGACGGCCGTCATTTGCGGGGACGAACAGTTCGATGCCGATGCGGTTATTTTTGCGGTGGGAATTGGCGGCATGAAAAAAATTGTCGCCGGAAGTTCCGCCCTCCAAAACCATTCGGAATTCCGTAATATTCAGAACTTGGGTGGGATTGATGTCTTATCAACTCGCCTGTGGTTCGATCGCAAAATTACCATTCCCAAACCATCAAACGCCTGCTTCGGTTTCGACCCGACGACGGGTTGGACGTTCTTCGATTTAAACGCCCTCCACGACGAATTTAAAGACGAATCCGGAACCGTCATTGAAGCGGATTTTTACCACGCCAACCAGTTTTTACCCCTCGACGACGATGAAATTGTGGATATCGTCCACGGGTATTTGAAAACCTGCATTCCCGATTTTAAGTCCGCACAAATTTGCGATCGCAGCGTGGTTCGCCTCCGCCAAGCCGTGACCCATTTCTTCCCCGGTAGCCACCAATTTATGCTTCCCGCCACCACCAGTTTTGAGAACGTTTTCATGAGTGGGGATTGGATTGTCAACCGCCACGGTTCCTGGTCCCAGGAAAAAGCCTATGTGACGGGTTTGGAAGCTGCAAATTTGATTTGCGATCGCTTCCAATACGGCAAAAAAGCCCAGATTATCCCCGTCGAACCGGACGAAGACCACGTTCAAGTTTTGCGACAGATGAATCGAAGCGTCCGAGATATTGCCAAATCGGTCATTCCCGATCTTTGGTTGCCGTAATGTCAGCCGAATTGGTGGGTTGTCAAAAAAATCAAAGTTTGATAAAATATCATTTGAGCTTGGAGAAAAATCCGATGGTTCAGGAAATTAAAACTCCGAAACAGTCGGGCATCGTTTACCCGGAAAGCGACGGCAAGCCGATGGCAGATAATACCCTTCAATTTCGTTGGATCGTAAAAATCAAAGAAAACATCGATTTTCTATTTTCCGATCGCGATGATATCCTCGTCGTCGGCGATTTGTTGTGGTATCCGGAGGAGGGAAATAATCAGATTTCTCGTGCCCCGGATGTGATGGTCGTTTTCGGTCGTCCGAAAGGCGATCGCCGTTCCTATTTGCAGTGGAGAGAAAACGACATTCCGCCCCAGGTGGTGTTTGAAATTCTCTCCCACAACAACACCCTGAAGGAAATGGCTCAAAAGCTGGATTTTTATCGGAAATACGGGGTTGAGGAATATTATCTTTACGATCCCATGTCCGTCGATTTCTGCGGGTGGCTGCGTTCCGAGGACGGTTTTACGGCTATTGATGAAATCGATAATTGGGTGAGTCCTCGGTTAGGAATTCGCTTTGTTTTGGGGACGGAAGAATTAGAAATTTATCGCCCCGACGGGAAGTTATTTTTAACCCCGGTTGAGTTGGCAAAACAGGCGGAACAAGCCGAAAACCGAGTCCGACAGTTGGAGGAACGGTTGAGGCAGGCAGGAATCGATCCCGAACAGCTTTAAAAAGCGGGGATATGTCGGCGACAAAATTTGATCGCGATCGCCCGATCTTCCGTGTATTGAGGATAGGCAATTTTGGGGCGATCGATGATAATTAAAGGCACTCCCAATTCCCTCGCAACCTTCCGTTTTATCCCCTCTCCCCCGGCGTTTCCCGATGCCTTGGTGACAGCCAGGGAAATCCCCCACTGTCGCCATAATGAGGCTTCCAACTCCGCCGAAATGGGGGGGCGGATGGCGATAATGCGATCGCCCGTAAAACCAGAATTTAGGGCGACTTCCAGCGAGACTAAAGACGGGAGAATCCGGGCAAATAATACCGCCCGATCCTGCCATATTTTAAACTTCGGTAACGTGCGATAACCCAGCGTCAACATCACCCGCTGTCCGGCGAGGTAATCCCCCGAAACGAGGGTATCGAAGCCGTCCAGGTGCAGGACATCCGATTCGGTCGTTTTATCCAATTCTTGAATTTGGGGGCGTTCGTAACGCAAATAGGGGACGTTGCGTTCTCGGGACGCAGCGATCGCCAACCGGGAAATTTCCGCCGCGTGGGGGTGGGAGGCGTCCAAAATTGCGCCGATGTTTTGCTCTTGTAAAAATTGCTGAATTGTGGTAAGATTAAGCTGACAGACCACAATTCTTAATTGCGGACAATTGACCGGATACAAACCCTTCGCCGATTCAGTGGTGACGGTAACGGTAAAGGGAATTTGAAGGGTTGCGATCGCACCCGCCAAAGCCGCACTCTCACTGGTTCCGCCGATCAGCCACAGCCGAGGATTCGAGTCCATATTTAATCAATTTAATAGAGCAATTTTCAATCCAATGAAACAGAGTCAATCCCCCTAAATCCCCCTTCAATCCCCCTCCCGTCCCCCTTAGTAAGGGGGAAGCCCAAGGATGCTTCGCTTTGATTTATACGGGGACTTTGACTCCCTCTCTCTGTGTCCTCTGTGCCTCTGTGGTTAAAATCCAACTTAAGAAAACCGCACTTTATACATTTGAAATAACTCTCCAGACTGCCGTTTAACAACCTTCGCCCCCGAATTTTTAATCAACTCCTCCCAATCCGCGATCGCCTCCAAATAAACCTCCGTCCCCAAATACGTCTCCAAAATTGCCCAATCTTCCGCCAGAGGCATTTCCGGATTGAGGACATCAAAAACGAAGATTCCCTCCGGTTTCAACACACGTTTAACTTCGCCGATTACCTCCTTCCAATAATCCAGAGGATAGTAACAACTAAACCCCGTCGCGATCGCCAAATCGAACTGTCCCGCATCGTACTGAATGTTGTGCGCGGGGGCGAGTTCCGCCCCCTTAAACAGCTTGGAATTCAACTGCGGCCCCCTCGACAGCAACGCATCCCGCGCCACCGAACTGACATCCTGGCCGTAAAATAAAGCGTTCCAATCCCGCCAGGGGTAAATCAAAAAGCTGACCCCGCAGCCGAGATCCAGACAGTGTTGATTCTTCTTCGGTTTGGCGATTTCCCAAAACGGAGACGTCAGTTTTTCTTGGAGGACTCCCGAGACGCGATCGCGAAAAATCGGCATCGTCTCCACCTCCTGCGGGAGCTCGAACGGTTCCCCCCGATACTCCTGATTGAAACGGCGGGCGACGGCGACAATTTGGGACTGCCATTCGTCACCCGCGCCGCCACTCAAGCCGAAAAATCCTTCTGGATGGTTGCGATCGGGGGTTTTAGACATTACAATTTCCGAGAATTACCGATTCGATCCTTTCAGTGCTTTGGTAAAGTTTTGTCGGTAGGAACGGTTGGCGATCAGCAGCACCGGCCACAACAGCGACAGGGTGACGCGATTGCCAAAACTCTTTTCAAAATTCGTGCGGTTAAATCCCGACCAAAATTTCCAGACTCCACCGACGTAGACAATTAATAATGCGATCGGAATAAGGGGATTCATGAGATCAATTGCCCTAAGAAGTGAACTAGAGAATCACTACCCTTTCTGTTGTATCTTTTCGGAAAAGGTCGTCAATTGAATAGCAGATCGGGCGGATAGCATCAGCGATCGCCTTCTATCGTACCAGAAATATCCGACTTGGGGGAAGCCGATCCGATCGCCCCCAAATCCTCCGGCCTATTGCAGTTGAACAGCATTTCCGCTTCCGCCTCCCCCACCGCCAGGGGTTCAGCTTCCACCCGACTCAGCCACCGTTGCAGCGATCGCCCCCCAGTTTCGATAGACTCTTGCAGTGACTCCAGGGCCTCCCGGCGGTAAAATCCGCACAGGGGCTCCCACCTCGACCCGCGACGGGGCACCACCGCCAGACGCGATCGCGGCACCTCCTCCAACCGGGACGTCCACCGCCGCAGGATGTCCGATCGCAATTGCGGCAAATCGCAGGCCAACAGCAACAGCCAATCCGTATCAATTCGCGTCAGTCCGTCCGCCAACGCCACCAAAGGCCCCTCGCCGGGGTGGGTTTCCAGGAGAAACGGATATTCGCCCTTCACGATATCCCGGTAGCGTTCCGGCCAGGGTGTGAGGATGTAGGCGCGATCGCAACACCCGGCCGCGGCCCGACACACCCGCAGCAGCAGGGGAATTCCCGCGATCGCAATTGTCGCCTTATCCCGGCCCATGCGGGAACTTTGCCCCCCCGCCAGGATCAAAGCGGTCAGAAAATGAGTGTTCATTGTATTGGGGGAATGGGGGATGGGGAATGGGGAATGGGGAATGGGGAATGGGGAATGGGGAATGGGGAATGGGGAATGGGGAAAAATTGATACAGAGGGCAGGCACGGAGGCACTGCCCCTACAGTTATCTGATTATGATAATGTGGTGGCAACCGTCTCTGGTTGCCGGGGCTCCCCCCCGCTTCCCCCCCGCTTCCCCAAATTTAAATCAACCCGTCCATCTGCAATTCTTCGATAATCTGCAATCCTCGGGGATCGCCGACCCGCAGTAACGAGGATTTGGCATCGTCCCGGACGCTGAGATCGTCATCTTCCTCCAGGGACTCAATTAAAGCATCGATCGCCACCGCATAAACCACGTTCGAGGGCAATTCCCGACTCAACTGGCCCAAGGACCAGGCGCAATTGCTGCGGACGGCGGCCACCTCATCCCGCCGCAGGGCCTCGATCACCGGGGGCACGGCCTTCACCACCACGTCATATCCCACCTTCGCCATCTGGCCGAGGGAACTCGCCGCCCACAGCCGCACGGCGGGAATGTCCGTTTTCAGGGCGTCCAGCAGGGTATCCAAAGCCCGGGCGTCGCGGCAGTTTCCCAGGGCCCAAACCAACCCCTTGCGGACGTAACCGTTCCAATCGCGGTTGTATTGGTCGATCAGCGGTTCCACCGCGTCGGGGCTGGGGTTTCGGCCCAAAGCGTAAGCCACGCTCACCCGCACCAGGGGGCAGGAATCCTGCAATAAATGAATCAAAGGCGCGATCGCGCGATCGTCCTGAAGTTCGCAAAACGCCCGCGCCGCAATCATCCGGTGTTGCGGTTCCGGCGATTCGAGCAACGGCAACATCTCCTCCGGATCGGGCTTCGGCGCTTCCTCCTCTTCCCAGTTGTCCAGGGGACTCTCAGCCGTCGGCTGGAAATTAATTACACTCAGTTCATCATCCTCCATATCAATCACTTTACATCAGAGCGAACGCAGATGGAATAATTAACAATTGATAATTGATAATTGATAATTGATAATTGATAGTTATCAATTCATGAGCTTTTCCCCGACTCCCCACTCCCCACTCCCTACTCCCCTGACAGGGGTTTGATCAGACTCAGGGATTGGGACTGGTAGCCCAATTTTTGATAGAGGTTGAGGGCGGGTTGGTTGTGGGTGAAGACTTGGAGGCCGATCGCGCGATCGCCCCGGTTTCTCGCCCAGGTTTCGGCGTATTGGATTAAAGCCGAACCGATGCCCCGGCGGCGGTGTTCCGGGCGGACGTAGAGGAGGAAAATGTGGGAAGTGCGATCGCCCGTCACCTGGTCGATCGCGCTTCCCATCCACAGACAGGCGATCGCGGATGGGTTGTCCCCCCGGTTCGCTTCCACCCACCACAGGGGCGTCCGGCCAGAAAAATACTGATCGACGGTCCGCGCCAGGTGGGAAAATTCCCCGTCGGGGAAGAGTTCCCGGTAGGTGCGGTTCATGAATTTGACCAATAGGGCGCGATCGTGGCCAGACCCCCGGCGGATATCGTAACCCGAAATTAAAGCCTCAGACACGGATCGACGAAACCACCCCCCGCGCCTGTTCTCCCAGATGGTTAATTAATAACCCCACCGGGGCGGGCGCCTGCAAATCTCCCGGCAGGAAAATCCGGGCGCTGACGGCCACCAAGGCCACCAAAAAGATCAGAACCACGATCAGCGGTGCGATGTACTGACGGAAAAAAGCCATATCGGAAATTTCAATGGTTGATGAGAAAAATGGGAAGATCCCGTAACAAATTGTAACGCTTTTCCGGCAATTGCGGCTCTGGGGGAGCGGAGGGGGCGGAGGGGGCGGAGGAGGCAGAGGAGGCGGAGGGGGCGGAGGGGGCAGAGGGGGCAAGTTTATATTAGATTCTGTACAAACTCCCCAATCATCTTTAGATGATTTTGGCTGTTAGCTTGGGAATTGATTCCCAAGCGGGTGTCGTTTGGGCGAGAGAATTGGGGGTGAAAAGAAACCGGGTTTCTATGAGAGTTCCTCGTTCTTAATCCGATAGTCCGCTAGAAACCCGGTTTCTAATTGGCGGTGAGATTGAGGACGAAGAAACCGGAAAGTCCAAAACAACAAAGGCGAAAAATGGTGGGTTACGGCGCCGATGAAAAGTTGTGGGTTTTTCCGAAAAATTACGGCGGCGCCTAACCCACCCTACTGGACTAGGGGGGCGAGAGAATTTGGGGTGATAAGAAACCCGGTCTGCTACACCCTAAATCAAATCCTCATCGTCCAAACCGGGGCGCGGCATGGGGAGCGATCGCGCTTTCGACAACTTTCGCAGCCAGACGCCGCCCACAACCGCCACAATTAGAGACACCCAGGCGACGGTTTGTTGCAATAGCAAAAATCCGCCCGTCGCCAATAGCGTCCCCAACAATAACAAAATCGACGCGAGGACTTTTTGCAAATCCAATTCCAAATCCTGGGCAGGAGATAAACCCGTCTTCACCCGCTGCCGCCGCCAACCTGGTCCCCCCGGTCGCGCCCGTTCGTAGAAAGTTTCCAGGGTATCTTCCGACTCCGGCGCCGTCAGCAGCAGCACCGCCACCCACAGCAGCGTCACGCTGGCGGTGATGAATATGATCCGCCAACCGAAATCCTCGATTTTGAACCCGGGGGAAAGACTCGTCAGCATCCCCACCAAAAAGCTGCCGACGATCGCACTTAACTCCGCCGCCGCGTTCACCCGCCACCAGAACCACCGCAGGATCAGCACCAACCCGGAACCCGTTCCAATGGCAATTACCAAACGAAATACCGTCGCCACGTCCGTCGCCAAAAATGCCGCGATCGCCCCCAAAACCGTCACCAGAACCGACGAAAGCCGCCCCACCAATACCAACTCCCCCTGAGACGCCGCCGGGTTCGCAAACCGCAAATACAGGTCGTTGGTGATGAACGACGCCCCCCAGTTGATGGAAGTCGAAACCGTGCTCATGAACGCCGCCAGCAGCGACGCCGCCACCACCCCCAAAACCCCCACGGGGAGAAAGTCCAGCATCAATTTCGGATAGCCCAATTCTTTATCTGCCAAATCAGGATAAAGAACAATAGAAGCCAGGGCGACCAAAATCCAGGGCCAGGTGCGGATCACATAGTGCATGATATTGAACGTCCAGGCCGCCTTTTCCGCGTCCGCCTCATTTTTCGCCGCCGCGAACCGCTGCACAAATTCCCCGCCGCCGTCACTCCGTCGCCAGGACCACCATTGAATAAAGATATAGGCGAAAAAGGTGCTCGCCGTAATTCCGGCGGTTTTGCTGAAGGAAATCCACCCGTTTTCTCCCCCCACCGTCAGGGGTAAAAGGGAGAGGATATCTTTGTCGGGGGAGGCGAGGGGAACTTGTTCCACCAAGGCATCAATGCCCCCCACACTTCCCAGGGCGAAAGCCGCCACCACAACGGCGCCGAATAATGCCAGAAAAAACTGGAAAAAATCCGTCGCCACCACCCCCCAAAGTCCGGCTAAACCCGCGTAAATCAACACAAAAATGCTGACGCCGATCACGCTGAACAGTTTCAGGTTATTATCCCCCGCCTCGATACCCAAACTCTGCCAAATTTCCAGGGCATCCACCACCTTCACCATCGCCAACATCGCGTAGCCGATCGCGATACAATTCATGGGAACGGCAAAAATAAACGCCTTCACCCCCCGCAGGATCGCCCCCATCCGGCCCCCGTAGCGGAGTTCCGTCAGTTCGGCATCGGTGAGCACTTCCGATCGCCGCCACATCCTGGCGAAAATGTAGATCATGATCACATGGGAGATGCCGAAGGTCCACCACTCCCAGTTGCCGGCGATGCCGCGGTTGGCGACGACGCCGGTGATGTAGAGGGGGGTGTCGATGGAAAACGTCGTCGCCGCCATGCTGATGCCAGCCAGCCACCAGGGCAGCGATCGCCCCGAGACGAAGAAATCGGCCAGACTTTTCGACCCCTTCCGCGACAGGTACAGCCCCATCGCCATCGTCAAAATCAGGTAAATCAGGACAATCAGCCAGTCGATCGGATGCATGAATTGAAGTTTCCGGAGTTTGGGGGATCTATCATACTTTGCCCGGTCCGATCTCGTCTAGCCGCCGCTCCGCGTTTCTCGGGGAAGATCCGGAAAGATCCGGCGGCGATCTGAAAAGTTGTCAAAACGGTAATTATGCTGTTATCTTGCAAGTGTAATCCGTTGGAGATGAGTCCTCGAATTGGCTGCATTCTACACACTTATTTTGAAGGGCGGTTGACGGTCGGATCGGAACCCTTGGGAGCGATCGCCGGACTCACCTCACGACCGGAGCTATGGGTGCATTGTATGGCGATCGCCAGGACGGTCGGGACATCTGAAAATCCCCAAACCTCCCCATGACGGACAGTGGAGCGAAAGCCGATGGCTGAAAGTTGACTGCCGATTGCTATATCAACCCCCAAAATTGACAAAATTCGATCCGTTCGTTCCCCATGTTCGGGTGGATATCCAGGCGGAGATAGATGTTATGGTGACAAATTCGCAGATCGGGAAATACGGGTTGGGGGAGCAACTGTTTCAATATGCCGTTTTGAAACGGATCGCCTTACAGAGGCATTACCGGTTGCGACTCAACGTATCCCACAAAAATTTCTTGTTGTCAGAATTTAAGATCGGAAATTATGAAATTATCACCCCGGAGGAGGCAGAAAAAATTACCAATTTATATCAAGAAAAACACTTTCACTTTGACCCCGGCGTATTAGCCGTACCTTTCGATACCGACCTGCGCGGTCACTTTCAATCCGAGAAGTATTTCCGACCGATCGCCGACATCATTAGAAAAGAACTGACCTGCCAAAATCAAGCCATTACTGAAACCGTTAATCATTTCACAAATCGGCTGAGGATAGATGGGTCTGAATTGATTTCAATTTATGTAAAACGGGGCAATCTTTTGTTAGATAAAAGTCTGGAGATTGACACTTCACCGGGCTGCAATTATTATCGAAAGGCGATGGATTATTTTCAAAAAAATGGCGATCGCCCGATCTTCGTTATCTGTTCGGACGATCTCGAATGGTGCCGCCAGAATTTCCAACATCCAAACGTCGTCTATTCGCCCTTCGCGACGGAACTGGAAAATTTGGAATTGATGCGGAGCTGCGATCGCAATATCATCGCCAATAACGCCCTCAGTTGGTGGGGGGCTTGGCTCAACGACAGTCCTCAAAAACAGGCGATCGCCCCCAAGCAGTGGTTCGGACTCGGCCTGCGCCGGTTGGGGATTCCCTTATCCCTGAAACTGCCCGACTCGACCCAAGATTTGATCCCGAAAAGCTGGATCACAATCTGAGATCCGGGATTTGATATTAACTCACTTTCACCTCGTCGGCAAAACTCGCCCAGCGCACGAATTCAAACGGTCCGGCGATGGAACCCCAGAGGTGTTCGTCGGTTTCCGGGTCCATGCCGCGATCGTGGCTGACGAAGCGATCGGCGTCGATTTCAAACCGGCTGTCCAGGTAGGTCCGTTTCCCCTTCCGTTCCACCATGCAGCCTTTCCCCGGTTCCACTTCCCCCTTGAACCCCGTCCCCGTCCAGTGGGTGATGAACGTGCAACCGGGCAGTTTTTGCAACTGTTCCGTCTTCATGGTTTTCAGCCGTTCCGGTTGCCGGGAGGCCCCGAAAAATTCCTCCTGGCCGGCGATCGCGTAATTTTCCACCTGGATGTGATCTCCGGCGGGAACCAGCTTCAGCACCCGCACCCGATAGGGCCGCATCAGGTCGATATCGTAGGCCTGTTCCAAATACAGGCTCAGACCGTCCGTCAGTTCCCAGGGGAGGGGACGCACGCAGACGCGGATGTGGGCGAAAAAGGGCGGATTTTCAAAGGCCTGGGCCTGGTTGCTGAAGTCGGAAGCCAGCCACCGGCCCAAGGTGAGAATATCTGTGGCGTGTGTCATGGAATGGAAAAAATTCAGTTCGCAACACTCAACCTTTCAGGATACTACAAAACAGGGTGGAGGGAGCGGGGGAGGCGGAGGAGGCAACGGTGAAGCGGAGGGAGTGGAGGAGGGCAGGCACGGAGGCAGAGCCCCTACAACTCGGGATTTAGGGAATCTAAAATCTAACATTAGGGCGCAAGCCTTGTGCCCCTACAATCTAAAATTCCCTAACTCTCCCGGAGGCGGAAGAGGAACAGCCGCGTCGGGTTGTCTGCGATCGCGATCAAACTTTGTCCGCCGTCGGGGAGCCGGGGACCCAGAGTCATGGCGGTGACGGCGGCATCGATGCCGGAGGCTGGCCAATCCAGCAGCAGTTGTTTTCGCAGGGGTTGCACTTTGGTCAGTTCTCCCCGCAAACTGGCGATGCGGGTGGTGTCGGTGGAGTCGCCGCTGAACACTTGATAAATAGCCGTTCCCAGGCCGTCGGGCGATCGCTCCAAACTCAAAAACGAGCCGCCCCGGTTGAGGGCGACGAATCCCGCCAGGTCGGTTCCGGGCGAGTTTTCATCAAAAGGATACAGGTTTTCGGAGACGAGGAAAGACGCGCGATCGGCAATCACATAATGCAGCAGGCGCACTTTTGGCGGGCGATCGCTATCTAAATCCTGCAACAGCGGGGCTTCCGGGGCGACAAATAACCGAAACGGGTCCATTCCGCCGGCACTGAAGCCGTCCGGGGCGATGGAAAGGGATTTCAGGCCCAATTTGGGTTGCAGCCCTTGTTCGGCATCTTCCCGGGGAAAATAGGTGGGGGGGAGGGGGACGTCGTTTTTGAGTTGTCCGGTTTCCAGGTCGTATTCTCCCACCCGGAAGGGGCGATCGGGTTCGTCGGTGGCGGCGGCCACAAAGACGGATTTTCGGGGGGAAAAGACGATGCTGCGGGGATGGACGGCGAGGGGCTCGCCGGTGGATTCCCGCAAAATGGTGGTGTCTTCAAGGGCGATCTCGGAGATGTCGTCCCCGTCCCCAAATTCCAGCCGCAGGGTATAAAATTCCGGATCGCTGGCCGCCAACCCGTAGAAGCGAATTCCTTTGTCGGCGGGTTCTCCGTAGCCACTAATCTCGTAGGTGAGATCCGAAATGGGTTTGTCTTCCGGTAACTGGTAGTCCCCCAGATACTCCAGGGACAAGTCCAGAAACATTCGTTGCTCGGCGGAGACTTGGGGGATGTCGCAACCCGTCAGGAGAGTCAGCAAAAGGGCGGTGCACAGGGCGATCGCTCCCCGGAGGCACGGGAACGGGCTAACTTTAGCATATGGCTGAAATTTACCATATTTTCGATCAACTGTCAAGATTTGACTCCTTTTTTTTACAATTTCCTAATCTTAATTTAAGGGTTTTGGGGCGCGAGATTGCATCCGCAACGCTTTGCGATCGCACCTTTTTAAATTTGACAAAACTCGAACAATCGATCGCTCGTCCTGTCGGAGTCGTCGAGGGGGATGGTGAAGTCCGTCATCATTTTAGGTTGAAGGATTGTAATCGAATTCGATCCAATTATACTATGGGAGTGCATTGGGAGGTCAAAAAAATTTTCCCCCGAGGCACGGAGGAACGAGTCGATGTCGATCGTTCCGAATCTCAATGTTACTATATCTCTTTTTTGGGATGGCGTGGGAGGCACCGAAGGTGAAACAAAAAGCGATCGCACTTTTTCAGCAATATCGATGCGACATGATTTTACTCGTCTCTCTGCTGATCGCCGGAATTAAGCTGGTTTTAAATATCGATCGCGTCAGCGATTTGCGGATGTTCGACGAGACGATATATTTGGCTTCCGGCTTGCAGTTGATCGAAGACGGACTCCCCGATCCGCAGTGGGGGCCGCTTTATGGAGTGTGGTATTTTCTATTATCAAGATTGACATCCGATCCCGTCAATCTGCATTTTTTTAATCAGCAAGTTTTGCCGATCACAATTGTCATCGCACTCTATCTCTATTTGCGGACGCTGGCGGTTTCTCCGGCAATCTCCCTCGCCGCGTCCGGTTTATTTTTGATATCGGATATTTTGGAAATCGATCCCCGTCCCACCCATTTCGCACTGCTGATTTTACTGATAACTTTGATTGTCGCCACTCCGACTCGAACCGCGATCGCCTATTTATCCCGTCTGGGCATCGGGGTTTTATTGATGTCCTACGTCCGTCCGGAATATACGCTGTCGGTGGTTCTGATTTTGGCGATCGCTATTTATGAACTGATCTACAGTTTCAAAACACCCGTCAATCGAAAACGCAATTTTTCCGAAATCGGCTTATTCTTGTTGTCCGCCATATTATTACTAATTTTGATTGGCAATCCCCTGGCAGGCGGACGCAGTTGGTTTGCCTTCAGCCAGCATTTTTCCCTTAATTGGGCGGCTTGGAACCATCTCACGTTAAATCCTTGGGATCATCATGTCGATTGGATTCCCATTCTGTTTGACGGTGCGGATAACCTCGCCGAAGCCTTTGGGAATTCCCCGGTTTTATTCGTCCGCCACATTCTCGCCAATTTGAATCGATATCTCAACACATCCATCGCCATCCTCTTTGTCTCTTTTCAATCCTTCGGTTGGAGTTCGGTTTTTGTCGATAAACTGATTTTTGCCGAAATCGTTCTGTTGGCGTTTATCTGTCGGCGCATCTTTCAAAAAAGAACTCGAATTATTCAGAATTTGGATCGGAAACAGTGGCGGCGTTTGACTGTCACCGCTGCGGTTCTTTTTCTGGCGATTTTTCCGTCGGCAATTCTGATTTATCCGCGATCGCACTATTTAATTATTCAGGGTGCATTTTTGTCGATCATCTTGGCTGTCTTATTCGATGCCAGCATCGCCACATCCCCACGACAACACTTGAGGATCGATCGGGCGATCGCAGCGGGAAGCATTCTGATTCTGTTGACTCCGAATCTGGCGTTCGGGTGGTGTATCGCCTACGACTGGTGCGGCATTCCCCGCCACTTTGGTTCGGTAGAACTTCCCCACCAAAACACCGTCAATTTTATCCGAAATTTGAACATCGAAACCCCCGTCAAACTGCTGGATGCCGACGGCGGTTTCGCCACCTATTTGGGGGACAACTACACTGGGGTTTTGCCGTGGGACAAATCCCGCGATCGCACCATCGACGAATTTCTACAAAACAATCAAGCCGACGCCATATTGGTGACACCGACACTGACGGGACATCCCAACTTTCGGGGCGATCGGCAATTCCAGGATTTACTCAAAAATCCCCGATCCCGAGGATTTATCGAATATCTAATCCCCCAAACCCAATTTCGCTTCCTCCTCAAACAAAAAGAATAATATCTCTCTGTGTCCTCCGTGTCTGGAGTGGTTAATTTAATAATTTAAAAACCCGATTTCCAGGACAATCCTAGAAATCGGGTTAGAGGGAAAATTGAATTGATGCCAGATGCCAAAAATTAGGATTTCACACTCAAACCGGCTTGGGCTTGAACGTAATCCGCCAATTCGATGGGGACGGCTTTAGCTTGCCAGATTTCCTCGCAATATTCGCGGATGGCGCGATCAGAGGAAAACTTGCCGCTGCGGGCGGTATTCAGGATGGACATCCGCAGCCACAAATCGCGATCGCGCCACACTTGAGACACCCGATCCTGGCAGTCGATATAAGCCTGATAATCGGCGAATAGCATATACTGATCTTGGTGCAACAAGGAATCCACCAACGGTTGAAAGAGGGTGCTATCCCCGTCGGAAAAATAGCCGGAACTGATCGCGTCGATAACCGCCTTCAATTGGGGATTGCCATAATAGTAATCCCAGGGATTGTAACCCTCGGCTTTGCGTTGGTAAACCTCCTCGGCTGTCAAACCGAACAGGAAGAAATTCTCCTCCCCGACCTCTTCGCGGATCTCGATATTCGCCCCGTCCAGCGTTCCGATCGTTAGGGCGCCGTTGAGGGAAAACTTCATATTTCCCGTGCCGGACGCCTCCTTTCCGGCGGTGGAAATTTGTTCGGACAGGTCGGCGGCGGGATACACCATCTGGCTGTTGGTGACGTTGTAATCGGGGATAAAGACAACTTTCAGGCGATCGCGGACGTCCGGATCGTTGTTCACCACCTCACCCACCGAGTTGATCAGTTTGATGACCAATTTTGCCATAAAATAACCCGGCGCCGCCTTGCCGCCAAAAATAAACGTGCGGGGGGCAATATTAATGTCGGGGTCTTCTTTGATGCGGTTGTAGAGGGTGATAATGTGCAGGACGTTGAGATGTTGGCGCTTGTACTCGTGGATGCGCTTCACCTGAATGTCAAACAGGGATTCGGGGTTCACCGTCACGCCGACTTTCTGTCGGATGCGATTCGCGAGATCTCCCTTGATCTCCAATTTAATCTGTCCCCAGCGATCGCGAAATTCCGGATCGTCAACCAACCCTTCCAACTTCCGCAATTCGTCCAAATGGGTAATCCAATTGTCGCCAATTTTATCGGAAATCAACTGAGTTAAACGGGGGTTATTTTCCACGATCCAGCGGCGGGGCGTAACACCGTTGGTTTTGTTGCTGAATTTCTCCGGAAACAGTTCGTAAAAATCTCGCAGCGTGTCCTGTTTTAACAGTTCGGTGTGGAGCTCCGCCACCCCGTTGATGGCGTGGCTTCCCAGGCCGGCGAGGTTCGCCATCCGAATGTAGCGTTCCCCGGCTTCATCGATGAGGGACAGCCGCGAAATTTTGCCACCGTCGCGGCCGTTTGTATTTTGCAACTCTTCCAAAAATCGGCGGTTGATTTCGTAGATAATTTCTAAGTGGCGGGGCAGGAGGCTTCCGAACAGACCCACCGGCCATTTTTCCAACGCTTCCGGCAACAAAGTGTGGTTGGTATAGGCGAAGGTTTTCTGGGTAATTTCCCAGGCTTTATTCCAGGGTATCCCTTGTTCGTCCACCAACAAACGCATCAGTTCCGCCACGCCGATGGAGGGGTGGGTGTCGTTGAGTTGGACGGCGAATTTTTCGTGGAATGTTTCCAAGCTGCCGCCGGACTGCAAATGGAAACGGATCATGTCCTGTAAGGAACAGGAAACAAAGAAAAATTGCTGTTCGAGTCGCAGTTGTTTTCCCTGGAGGGGTTCGTCGTTGGGATAGAGAACTTTGGTGATATTTTCGGAGACGACTTTTTGATCGACGGCCCCGTAGTAATCCCCCAAATTGAAGGCTTGGAAATTGAACGATTCGGGCGCCTCGGCTTTCCACAGGCGCAGGGTGTTGACGGTGTTGACTTTGTAGCCGGTGATGGGGGTGTCGTAGGGGATTCCTTTGACAACTTGGTGGGGAATCCAGCGGACTCGGTACTCACCCGTTTCGTCGGTGTAACTTTCGGTGTAGCCGCCGAATTTCACTTTCACCGCCGCTTCCGGCCGGGCGATTTCCCAGGGGTTGCCATTTTGCAGCCATTTGTCCGTAATTTCGACTTGCCAGCCGTCTTTAATTTCCTGGTCAAAAATGCCGAATTCGTAGCGGATGCCGTAACCGATCGCCGGAACTTCCAAGGTGGAGAGGGAGTCCATGTAGCAAGCCGCCAGACGCCCCAAACCGCCGTTGCCCAACCCCGGTTCTTCTTCTTGTTCGACTAATTCTTGAAAGTTCAAACCGGAGGCTTCGACGGCTTGACGGACGGGCTCGTAAATTCCCAAGTTGGTGAGATTATTAACCAAGTGAGGGCCGAGGAGAAATTCCGCCGACAGGTAACAGACGACTTTCACGTCGGATTTGAGGGTCGCCGTGCGGACGGTATTCAGCCACCGCTGCAACAGACGATCGCGGACGGTGTAAGATAAGGCCAGGTAGAAGTCATTCAGGGTGGCAATTTCCGGATATTTTCCCTGGATATAAAACAGGTTATCTGCAAAAGCACGCCGCAGAGTTTCGATGTCCAATCCCGTGCGATCGTCTTCGATGGTAATGTTTCCGAAGGCCGGTTGTTCCTGTGGAGTTATGGTCATGGCTGGTTCCCACCTTTTAAATAATCGTTTCCATGTTGACATCAAGTCTTGCCCCTCCGAAATTTAATGGATTGTCCGGTTACACTTTCCTGAGTGTAGGTCGATTGACGGATCGGACAACTCAAGTCTTCAGTAGGGTAACGCTGTCAAGTTAAGGTTAGCTAAAAATTCGGTTAAAATGGAACAAGTTTTGATTTTTTTTATAAATTCAACCGGAAAAGGACTCCCCGTCCCCCACCCCCGGATCGCCACTGTATCAAATTGGCCAGAATTTGAACTCGAAAGTCTGAATTTTGTCCCGTCTGAACGTCCGTTCCGGGACTAAATGGGCGGATCTTTTTGGGGTCGAATTCTTGCCTTTAAAGATTGAGATCTGCACGGTTTTTTTTCCCCTCGTAAACGCCGATCAATAAAACCGCAACGACCAAGGGGAAAAAATAGTAGATTCCTCGAAAAACTAGCAGCAGGCTAAACAACGTCGTTTTTTTTATCGCGGGAGTCAGAGACAAAAGGAAGACGGTTTCAAAGACACCTAATCCTCCCGGAACGGTACTGAGTAAACCGGCGACCATCGCCAGCATATAGATGCCGAAAAATTGCGGATATGATAGGTTATATTGTCGGGGTAATAGCAGATAAAGTGCGGCGGCTGCAAAGCCCCAATCGAGTGTAAAAACTACAATCTGTCCGAGGGCGAGTTTGAGGGAGGGAAAGCGAAATGAGAGCGATCGCAGCCGCAACGGCGATGGGTGCAGCCCACAAATTCCTAAATAAAGTCCCGTCAATAAAAGAAAGGTAATTCCCCCAATTCGCAGAGAGTCAAATGGCAGGTCTAATTGGGAGGGGAGGATGAGGGGTTCGATTAAAAATACCCCACCGCCGATCGCACAAATTCCCACCCACAGGCTGAGGTTTGAAAAGACGATCACCTGGGCAATTTTGAGGGTTGATATTCCCCAACTTGAATAGAAACGATAACGGATCGCACCGCCACTCAATGCGGCGAAACCGATACTGGGACTGACGGCATAGGCGATCAAGCTGGCAAAGGCAATTTTAGCGCGAGATAGGGGTTGTTTGATGTAAGCAAAAGCCAGGATATCATAACAAGCGATCGCCCCGTAACTGATCACCGTAAAACCAACCGTCCCCAGCAGGGTATGGGGATCGAATTGCCGGAGATTGATCCAAATTTTACGATAATCTTGGGCTTGTAATTCTCGCAATATCGCGACGATAGCGAGACTAAAAATTACCAATCCAAGGAGGGAAAATAAACGGCGTATAATTGGAGAATTTGATGGAGGCATTAATGAAGCAGCAGATTCACGCTCGGATCGGCTGAAATGGAATCAAAGGCGATCGCACCTTACCATCATAGCATCGCCGTTCGGATTGTGAAGCGATCAAGGGCTGTCCGTCAACTTGCGTTGCCAATGATCAGATCGTAGATGAAAACGATTTCCGAACCCATGAGAGCGATCGCCCCGCCGGAGATGCGCCGATTTTGAAAAGGGATCTGAATCTGTTGTAAGATGATCGATCAGTTACCATTGGGTGATCGCCATCACATCGAGCTATGACCGCAAGCGACAAAATCAAGCCGGACTGGGCGGGGGAAGACCTGCTTTCCCGTTTCGTCAACCTCCTGATTCAAACGAAGCCGATTTATGCCCTCATGAAGCAACAGGCGAGACGGGTACTGATCAAAACAGCCGAAAAAAAGGGCATCCCCTGGCGGGACAATTCTCGCCAACTGGAAGCCTCCGACGCCGCCGAGTTGTTCGACACGATCGCCGATCCGAATTGGGTTTATCCCGACTATTATCAACTGCCCTTCCACGCCTATGACCAGGGGAATTTGTGCTGGAAAGCCGCCTTCGAGGCGGAGTCCGCCACCTACGCGATGGCGTTGCGGGTATGGCCCGGGGAAGAGTTGACTTGGGAGGCGGCACAGGAACGGTTGCGATCGAGTTTTCACCAAGTGTTAGAAACCTACAGCCCCCACCCAGTCCGGGATGTGTTAGACCTGGGGTGCTCGGTGGGCATTTCGACGCGGTGGCTGCACCGATTTTATCAAAATCGACAAGAAACCCCCGTGCGGACGGTGGGTTTGGATTTGTCGCCCTATATGTTATCGGTGGCAAAGTTCCGAGATTCTCAAGGGGAAATCGCCGAATGGAAGCACGGGAACGCAGAAAAAATGGACTTTCCCGACGAGTCCTTCGACGTAGTGACGTTGCAGTTTTTAATTCACGAATTGCCCCGGACGGCGACGCGGGAAATCTTCCGAGAAACCGGGCGAGTTTTGCGTCCCGGCGGCTGTCTGGCCATCGTTGACAATAATCCCAAGTCCCCGGTGATTCAAAATTTGCCCCCCGTCCTCTTTACCCTGATGAAAAGTACGGAACCTTGGACCGACGATTTTTACACCTTCGACGTGGAGGCGGCTTTGCAAGAGGTCGGATTTGACTACAAAACCACCGTCGCCAGCGATCGCCGCCACCGCACGATTATCGCTCTCAAGCCGAAACATTAAAATTTTGTTAAAATTTTGCAAAATTTCGACTTTTTTTTGGCGATCGCTTGCCTTTTCCGAAAAATTTTGATATGCTTTTTATATAATGGGAATATTTGCAAAATTTTTATTTGTGTTACCACTCCCATTGTGGAAGCTTATGTCAATATTCTACCCCCCGCCCCGGCCACCTGTCAACCCCTTTTCCCGACAAAAATCGATCGCGATGGGGGAGTCACGTCAGTCGCTTCGGGAATCGAGGATCGGGGAAGCCTCAATAATTATCAATTCTCAATTATCAATTCTTCCCCGCCCCTCATTTTTCGACCCAAACAGACTAGGATTTATTACCCAAAATCTGTTGCCTGAAAGCGTTAACTTCATCGACCAACTCTTGGCGGGTCGAGGCTTTGAGAAGGTAGCGGTAAACGAACCAGGCGGCGTATCCCATGCCGATCAACTCAAAAGTCGGAGCCAGCAGGGGGATGTCATTCAGGGCATCGACCACCGCAAACAGCACCTTGACCGTGACGATCGCCGCCACGATCAAGAGGACCGTAATAATGGGTCTTTGGTACTCTCCAAAAAAGCGAGAAACATAGCCCGGAAGTTCCGATAAAAAGACCACAACTTTTTGTTTGATCTCTTCAAATTGATCCGTTGCCGGTGCCGTTTCGGAGGCGGGGGTCATCGTCCCCCCCGCTTCCGTACTCGCGTCAATTGGGGTCGTCGTGGGGTCGGGACTCTGGGTGGGTTCTACCATGTTTGAACTCCTTACACTTCATTACAATTACAGTGCCATGATCAGACGGCTACCGAGGTATCCGGCTATCAGTAGAGACAAGAGTAGCAGTCTTGTAGCCATCGCCGCCACTGATTTTCGTCAAACGTAAAGTTCCGGACAACCTCAGCAGTCCAGGGGCAAACCGCACCGTTCCAGGGTATCGCCATCTTCCAACAGATCGGGTGTGGGCCGGTCTACTTGAATTTTTCCGTCCCCCAAAACCAGCGATCGCCCCGTGACCCGCCCCACCCAGCGGAGATCGTGGGAGGCGATCAGCAGGACTTGCACCGGCAAATCCTGCAAAATTTCGGCCAGGTGCCGCCGCCACCAGGGATCGAGGCCGTTGGTGGGTTCGTCGAGGATCAGGACCGACGGATTCAGGGCCAAAATCGTCGCCAAGGTCGCCAACCGTTTCTGGCCCCCCGAGAGTTCGTGGACGGAACGGCGGGCGCATTGGGTCAGTCCGAATTGGGCCAGCAGGCGATCGGCGCGATCGGCCGCTTCGGCAGGGGGGACGCCGTAATTGCACGGCCCGAACATGACATCATCAAAAATCGTGGGCATGAACAGTTGGTCGTCGGGATCTTGGAAGGCGAAGCCGATCTGGCGGCGGACCTCGGAGAGGGTGTCGGGTTTCAGGGGGGTTCCCCCGATCCAAATCTGTCCTTCCTGCGGCCGTTTCAACCCGATCAAATTTTCCATCAGGGTGCTTTTTCCGGTTCCCGTCGGCCCAAGGAGGGCGATGCGCTCTCCCGGCGTGAGGTCAAAAGAAATGCCTCGGAGGATAGGAGTTTCGGGGGAATAGCCGAAGACGAGATCCCGAACCGCAACGCCAATTCTCTCCGGGGGGTGGGTTCGCGTCATGGGAGCGTAACAATCGAGTGGGTGAGAGGGGGTGGGGCTCAACGTTCCAGATCCTTCAGGTGAATATCTCAAAACCGACAAATCCCGCCGCCAGACCGATACAGGTCCCGAAGGCGATCGCGCTGGGGCCGTCGGGGAAAAGTCGCAGGCGCCCGTCGGCTTCGGATGCCGTTCCGTAGCCCCGCAGTTGCATGGCCTTGTAAACTTGCTCGGACTGCTGGTAGCTGCGGATCAGCAGGCTGCCGGCCAGGGCCGCGTAGACTTGCAAATTCCGCCGACTGAGTTGCCGGGGTCGGAAGCCCCGCAGGACGGTGGCCCGCCGCATCATTTGAAATTGGTGGCCCAGCTCGAAGATATATCGGTAAGATATCAGCAGCATATCGGCCAAAATCGGGGATAAGCCCAGCGATCGCATTGCTTTAATCAGTGTCAGAAACGAGCTGCTTCCCAACAAAACGACGCCGACCGTAAAAATTGCCAAAAACCGGCTGGCGATCAGCAATACAGCCAAAGACCCCTCCCGCCACACCGTCACCGGCCCCCAGGTCCACAGGGGAGTTTGGCCGGAGAAAAAGGGCAGCAGGGCCACGACCCCGAGCAGAAATAGGCCGGGATATTGCAGCCGGGAGGCCAAAAAGGAGAAGGGCAATTTGGAGAGCAGGTAGAGGGCGATCGCGACGGCAAACATCGCCGGAATCAGCCGCGGCGTCTCCACGGCGGCGAAGGCGAACATCAACGCCAGCAGTCCGATCAATTTGGATTGGGGATGCCACCGATGGATGGGCGAATCGAGGTGGGCATACTCATCGAGCCTGAAATTCATTATAGGGAATCGGGAATAGGGAATAGGGAGTAGGGAGTCGTGACTTTTCAGATCGTGAGGTGTCGGATACACGTCCCTTTAGGGCGGGGAGGATGTCAACCCACCAACAATTCCGGTTTCACCCGACTCAAGAAACTGACCACCATCGCGGTAAAAACTCCTTCAATTCCCATCAGCGGGACGTGGGCGATCATCAGCCCGACGATCGCAGTCCGTTCCGTCTCGGTGTCGAAACCCGAGGGCAAGTTGGTGATCACCAGGGTAAAAAAGATTGTCGCCGCCAACCCCACCCCGATCGCCCCGGACAAAAATCCGAAGACGTTCAGGGCGAGGGCGTCCCCCATGCGATCGGCGAATCGGTTTCGCAACTGAAAGAGCGCGGCTGCCACCAGGGCCGGGACTCCCATGATCGTGGCGTTCACCCCCAAGGTGGTGAGTCCGCCGTGTCCGAACACGATCGCCTGGAAGATCAACCCGATCAGGATGGCAGGAAAGGCGTAGCAGCCCAAAACCGCCCCCAACAAGCCGTTGAGCACCAGGTGGACGCTGGCGGGGGGGATGGGGATGTGCAGGGAGGAGGCAACGAAGAACGCCGCCGTCAGCAAAGACGCTTTCGGAATGCCTTCGGTGGGGTTATTTTGTCGGTTGATTTGTCGGAGGGAATACCAGGTCGCCAAACCGGTGATTCCGTAACCGGCGATACAGATTTGGGCGGGGAGAATCCCCTCGGAAATATGCATAAAACTTCGCAAGTCAAAAGTCAAACGTCAAACGTCAAACGTCAAAAGTCTTACCGATCGAGAAGAGAGAAACGGTTTTCTCACGGCTCAAAAGGAGAGGCCTTTGACCCGATTTGTCGGCGGTGCGGATCGGAGCCCGCGTCAACCTTCCGATTCCTGACTCCTCACCGACCGGGTTTCGCCCGGTTTGGAGGGGGCGGGTTTGAACCGCGAAAAGAACAGGGCCGTCCCCACAAATCCCCAGATTACCGCCGCGGCCGTGACCCAGGTTTGTAGGGAATTTGATTGTAATGAAGAATTCGGCGCGATCGCATCGGTCCGGGAGCGGGTATCCCCCGCCGCTTCCGCACCGGCGGCCGGACCCACGGGGACGGCGATCAGGTCGCCGTGTCCCGCCTGACGGACCTTGACTTCCCACAACCCGCTTTTGTCGGGGTCGGGAATGAAGACGAACCGGCCCCGGCTGTCGGTGAGTCCGGTTTTCCAGGGCTCGGCCGGGTTGTCGGGGCTGTAGACGCTAACTTGGGCGTCGGCCATCGGCGTCCCCGAGTCGTAGCGGGCCTCGATCTCGACGGCCGAGGTCTTTTGATATTCGATGTTGGCCCCGTGGGCGATCGCCCGTTCCGGGATGCCGGCGGCTGAGAATAACAGCAACGGAAGGGCGTATTTCCATCTCACGTCTCAATCTCCTTCAAATTACGGCACTCGGGGCGATCATCTCATCCTCCCGGACTCGGGGGAGTTTCTTTAAGGTCAATTCCCAAATTCCGATCAGCCTTCTCCGCCACTCATCTGGGTTTCGGTGCAGTGGCCCTCCCCGACGTGGGCCAGGTTGGGCAGGATCTCCATCAATTGTTGATACTCGGCTTCGGAGAGTTGGGCTTGCAGGGTGTCGAGATCCGCGTCCACGCTGCCGTCAGTGGCCATCGCCGCGATGGGGTCAAATCCCAAGGCCCCCGTGTTGATTTCGTCGTCCGGGGCGGCTTGGCCGTCTCCAAACAGGTGGTCGAAGTGGAACGTGGCCTCCATTTCGGCCCGATCGCCCGGTTGCAATATCCCCTTGCGATCGTCCCCGACATAATCCCCGCAGGTGAACGCCAGTTCTTCGTTGATCTTGAGGGTGAAGGGCACGGTTTGGCCGTCTTTGGAGGCCGTCCCTTTGATTACCAACGGATAGCCCGCGGCCGGTCCTTCTGGGGCCGGAACCATTTTCCAAGACAGGGCGCTGTAACGTCCCGGAGGCGCTGGAACTTCGTTCACCAAAATAGTTTCGGCGTCCTCGTCCCCCGCCGCCAAATCCACCGTTTTGGATTCCACCAAACTGATGATCTGTTTGACTTGAGGTTCGCCCCCCGCGTCGGCATCGTAGGGCACCAGCGTCTCGTAAGCCCGGGCTTCGGCAAAGTTTACATAGAGATTCTCAAAGTCAATTTGCCACCCATCTTTGCTGACAAAACCCTTGCGGACGAAGTCCTCGCCGTTGGCCCGAAATTCCATCGTCCCCACCTCGCCGCCGACCGGTTGCGCCGCCGTCGTTTCGGGGGTTTGACTGTCGGAAACTTCCGGCTCCGAGGTCTGCGGTTGGGAGCAGCCGAACAGCGGGATCGGCCCCAACAACACCCAAGTTGCGATTGTGACCCAATGTTTTTTCATCTCGCACGACACGGTAGAGTTGACCCCAAGCATTATAGATAAAACAACTGGTATTTGCCACGACAATAAAAATTCGGTTCTGGCAATCCCCAGGGGGGGCATATTCGGGCAGTTTCTACCTTTCGGTAGGGCCGCGATCGCCAATCATTGGCGATCGCTTCGAGTCGAATCGTGGACAATTGATGGGTTTTATAATCCTCAAAAATGACCGAAATTTTTTCAATCAAATACCTAACCAAAATCGATGATTTGTTTTTCCGTCATATTGCTGTGGAGAGGGGGGTGTACAAATTAACCACAGAGGCACGGAGAACAGGGAGGAATTTTTGGGGTTGATGCTTGAGAATCGCGATCGCGATTTCAGACCCCAAAATGCGATCGCATCCCCAAAAACGAAATCCCGGACTTCCAACCCAACTTATTAAATTTTCCTGAAAAAACTTGACAAATACTCTATTTTGTGAAACAAGAGGGCATCGGGACAGCCCGAGTCCGAGATGTCGCAGAGCCTACAAACCGAAACTATAAAATCCTGGCATAATATTCAGGCAGTCGTTATGCGGGGTTGCCCGACGGATATTACTCAGCATGAGAGATCTTGACCAGAACAAAACAATCGAACTCCTCAATTCCATCATGGAATTCGAGTTGGCGGGAGTCGTCCGATACACCCACTACTCGCTGATGGTGACCGGGCCCAACCGCCTGCCCATCGTGCAATTTTTCCAAGCCCAAGCCACCGAATCCCTCACCCACGCCCAGCAGGCGGGGGAAATTCTCACCGGTTTGGAGGGACATCCGAGCCAAAAGATCGCCCCCATCGAGGAAACTTACCAACATTCCGTCAAGGATTTATTGGAGGAAAGCCTCGTCCACGAGAAAAAAGCCCTGGAGATGTACAAAACGCTCCTCGGCGTCGTCGAAAATGCCAGCATTTACCTGGAAGAATATGCTAGAACAATGATCGGTCAGGAAGAACTGCACAACATCGAGATCCGCAAAATGCTGCGGGACTACAGCGGCAATTGACCTGACCGATCGCCCACTGAAAAAACCGATTCCATGAACTTCAGCGACGCCCTCCCCACCTTTGCCGTCACCCTCCGAGAAGGGTTTGAAGCCGCCCTCGTCGTCGGCATCGTCATGGCCTGCCTGAGTCGAGCCAAACAGACCCACCTCAACCCCTGGGTGTATTTTGGCATCGGGGCGGGACTGCTGGCCAGCGCCGGCGTGGGGGTTTTATTCGCGGCCTTAATTCAGGGCGTCGCCGCCTCGGAAAATCCCGCCGCCCCAATTTTCGGACAGTTGTTGGAAGCGGGGTTCGGCGTCGTCGCCATCGCCATGTTGAGTTGGATGCTGATCTGGATGACGCAGCAGGCAAAATCCCTGAAAGCCGAAGTGGAAGGGGCGATCGGTTCCGTTATCAACCGCGGCGGGACGGCGGCGGGGTGGGGCGTTTTTACCCTCATTTTCATCGCCGTCTTGCGGGAGGGGTTTGAAACGGTTTTGTTCATCGTGGCGAAGTTTCAACAGGGACTCGCCCCCGCGATCGGGGCCCTGGCCGGAATTGCCGCGGCGGCGGGTTTGGGAGTCCTCCTATTCAAGTGGGGAATCCGCATCGACATCCGCCGATTTTTCCAGGTGATGGGCGTGTTTTTGCTGCTGATCGTCTCCGGTTTGGTGATTTCGGCTTTGCGGCATTTCGACGCGGCGGCGGCGTTGCAGGGGGATCTGTGTTGGGCTCAGGCGTCGTGCATTTTGGGGCCGCAGGTTTGGAATTTGCACGAGATTTTACCCGATCGCGAGTTTCCCGGCGTCCTCCTGAAAGCGTTATTCGGCTACCGCGATCGCATTTATTTAATTCAGGCGATCGGCTATTTGTTATTTTTGCTGACGGTGGGCGGCTTCTACTTCCAAAGTTTGACGGGACAAACGCCCAAATCCGAGAGATCTCCGGGCAACCAGAGACGGTTGCCCCCACAGTATGAGTCAACAGAATGAGTCAAGAGTCAGGACTCATATCAGATCGGGTTTTTGACTGATATCAGATCCGGTTATCCCCTCCCAAACCTCCCCAATCCACGAAGCGAGGATTTTTGCCACAAGAAAAGGGAATTGATTCCCGAGCGGTCTCGCATATCCGACACGTTTTTTTTCCGGGCATTCAACCGGATTTGATATGACAATCGATCTGCAATCCTCTGCAGAGGATTTTTGCTATTGGCGTGGGAATTAATTCCCGAGGGATTCTCAAGTTAATCCGAAGGCGGAGAATGCCGCCCAATAGTAGGGATTGGAGAAAGGATATTCCTGCATTTTAAAACTTGCCAAACTGGTTTTTTGGTCGTTAATTTTCTTGGAGTTTTCTTCCCCTTGAATTTTTTCGAGATAAGCCAATAATTCGACTTCGTAGGTTTCGGATAATTCGGTTTGGGATAAGCTGCGGAGGCGGATGTGAGCCTGTTGCAGGGCTTCCGCGACGCCCAATTCCCGGCGATAGTGATAGTATAATCGGGCGAAAATGGCGGTTGGAATTTCTCCGACGCACCACAAAGGCGCGATCGCAGTTGATGCCCCCATGCATAGAAAGGCACTGTTAAAATTGAGCAGTTGTTCGGTTTTGGGTTCTGAGGTTTCACCCATTGTTTGGCAGCGAGATAGAAACACTTCCAGCAATTCGGGCGATCGCCAACTCAGCAAGTGTTGCAAAGATATGGTTTCTGAAAATAGGTTGATTGGGGATGATAGGGGAGTATCGGAATTGAATTGAATGGCTTGTCCGCAATACAAAACCTGCACTTCATTCAGGAATTTTTTGTAGCGATCGCAACTCAGATTTTCACCTTTTAAATAGTGGCTCTCGGGAACCCGGAACTGTTCCGCCAACGCCTCGCATTCATAACCCGCCAGGATAGATTCCGGCCGGGAACTTTCCGCCAATCCAAAAGTCGTGGAAGTCGATAAGGTGGGGAGGTTAGAAACCGTTTGAGATCGCCCCTCCCGCACCTGGCGGGACAGATCCAAAACCTGGCAACTCGGGGCGATTTTGATCCGGAAGCGATCGCCGAGATAGCCTTCCCCGCCGGAAATCGGCAACGCCGCAAACGGACAGCAATGTAAACCTAAATGGGGGATAATTAACAATTCTTGAATGCCATCAAGATGCTCTGCAATCAGGCGATCGAGCTCTAACCGCTGCGATAATTCTGCCAACATTTCCACCATGCGATCGCGCCAAGACGACGTTTTTTCGACATCCGGTTGCAGCCAATTTTCTGCCAGCCACGCCCCCAAATTGTCCCGTCCCTGTCCCCCACAGGTGTGCCGGGATATATTGAAACTGTCGGTTTCCGCCCAAGGATCGTCTGCCTTGCCCCGCCGCAGGACGAAAACGTGGGTCGCAGCCTCCGCAATATAGACGCTCAACAGGGCAGTTACAGAATTAGAAATTAACGCCGAAATTCGGTCTGTTTCCAACGGTTGAACCCGCAGCATCCCCGCCCACACCGGATCGCGATCGCGGATCTTCGCCCACATCTTTTGCTTTTCGGCTTCCAAGCCGTTCAGCGTCACGGTTTCCGCCCGGAAAATAGCGATGTGATTCATGCGAATTCCCGCCGCCGCGAACTGTTTCATTTCCTCCGACTGGCGCCGGAAGTGGAGGGTATCCATTTGCTCTTGGAAGCGGTGATAATTGTCCAACAATTCGGTCAGTTCTTTTTCCGTCCCCCCGTACTCCCGCGAGAGAAGAGAAACCCACTTTTGAATTCGCGATCGCTCCCCGTATTCAAACGCCCGCTCCAACCCGCCGGCATCCTCCGAATTGCCATTAATATAAGCCTGTACGATGCGATCGTAGAGTCCCGTCGCTTCCGCCACAATTTCCGATCGGCGGGGAGAAGTCATCGTGCCGCTGCAACTCTGTTCCAACGCCTCGATCGCCCGAGAATACCCCTCGATCGCCAACTCCCAATTATCTTGATTAAATCCGATATCTCCCAAGTGCCGTCCCGCCGTCAGACAGTCCATCGGCAACGTCAAGGGTGTCGCTTTTTCCAGACTCTCCCGAAAGGCTAGAATGGCATCATCAAACTGTTCCGTAATTTGATAAATTTGGCCGAGATTGTTGACGGCCGTAACTTCCTGGCGGACGTCCCCCATTTCCCGGGCGATCGCCAACGCCTGCCGGTAATGTTCGATCGCCCCGGTCCAATCTTCTTTGAGTCGGTAAGTATTGCCCAAATTCATCAGGGCCGTCCCTTCCCCCTGCGGCGACGGAATTTTTCGCGCTATTTGTAAGTGTTGTCGGTAGTAGGCGATCGCCTGGTCGAAATCCCCCTTCAACTGATAGGTGGTGCCGATATGACTGAGGCTGTTGGCGACCCCGAAATCGTAATTGATGCCACGGGCAATTTTGAGAGCCTGATGGTGGGCGACGGTGGCGCGATCAAACTGTCCCAGCGCCGCGTAGGCGCTGCCCAAATTGGCGAGAAAATTGGTTTCCCCGAACCGGTAGCCGAGCTCCCCCGCCTTCGTCGCCGCCCCTTCGATGTGGGCGATCGCTTCTTCATAACGGCCCAAAGTCGAATACAATTGACCGAGGCTACCCAATATGTTCACCTCCCCAAATCGATAATTCGTTTTTTGGGCAATTTCCAAAGCTTGCTGGTAGCCGAACAGCGCCTGATCGTGCTGCCCGACGGCATAGCAGACGTGGGCGAGGCTGCTGTAGGCGTTGGCTTCTCCCTGGGGATATTGCATTTTGCGGGCAACGGCGAGACATTGTTTGTGAGCTTCGATCGCCTGTTGGTACTGTCCCAAAGAATGGTAAACATTCCCCAATTTGCCCATGCAATTAATCGCCCCCCGGTGATTGTTCACCTCCTGATACAGGACCAGAGCCTCTTGCCAAGAGTTGAACGCCTCCTGGAACTGGTTGCCTTGAAACTCCTGGACCCCCCGCTTGAACAGTTCTTCCGCCTTCGACTGTTTTTCCGCCGCCACTTTTGGATCGAGTTGCGGTTGGGGCGGTTGGGGCGGCGGCGTCTGGGGAGTGGGGGCGGGTTGCGGTTGGGGCGGCGGCGGCGGCGCGACGGGGCGGTTTTGTTCAATCCAGGTGGCGATGCTTCCCGCCGCTTCGATGCGATCGGCCATTTCCCTCAACCGTTCGGCATCTTCCTGACAATTGCGTTCGATGAGGGTGGCACAGACTTCGCGGAGGAATGGCACGAACTCCTCGTCCGCCAGGATGCCCAGGTGGGAATTGAGGATTTCGGGAGATTGAGCGTCAGAGTTGATGAGCAAGCTGTAGACAATTTCGTAATACGTCTGTTTGATCGTGTTGTCCATTGCGATCGCGATTGAATGTTGGTTTCGGCAGGTGAGACACCCTTCTATCCGGGGTGAGAGGACCCCGCAAAGTCCCGAACTGGAACGACACCCGACCGCCACACCGACAGGTTGCAATCCGGTTTTCTCCCAAAACTGTATACTATTTTCCCCCGCGATCGCCAGTCCGCCACCGTAGGGGGTGGGGAAAATGAAAAATGAAAAGTGAAAAGTGAAAAATGACCGACTCCCTAATACCGACTCCCGACTCCCTAAATTTCCACTAACTAAATTGTTGCGAGTAAAAATAGGCGTAGCGATCGCCTTTTTTCAACAATTCCGCGTGGGTGCCCGACTCGACAATTTTACCGCCCTCCACCACCAAAATCCGGTCGGCGCGGCGCACCGTCGCCAGTCGGTGGGCGATAATAAATACCGTCCGCCCCTGCATCAGCCGTTCTAAAGCCTCCTGGACCAGGGTTTCCGACTCCGAATCTAACGCCGACGTCGCCTCGTCCAAGATTAGAATTCTCGGGTCCAGCAATACCGCCCGGGCGATCGCGATTCGCTGCCGCTGTCCCCCGGAAAGCGTGATTCCCCGTTCCCCAACCACCGTTTGATAGCCCTCCGGTAGCTGGCTGATGAAGGGGTGGGCGTTGGCGATTTTGGCGGCCTCCTCCACCCGTTCGAGGTCGTAGTCGGCCCGTCCGAAGGCGATATTTTGGGCGATCGTACCGGAGAATAATATCACTTCCTGGGGGACGATGCCGATCTGGCGGCGGAGGCTGGGCAGGGTGACGTCCCGGATGTCGATCTCGTCGATGCGGATCTCCCCGGATTGGCGATCGTAAAAGCGGGGCAGAAGGCTGACAATCGTGCTTTTTCCGGCTCCTGACGCGCCCACCAAGGCGACCATTTCCCCCGGTTGGACTGAAAGATTAAAATTGTCGAGGACGGGCAGATTGGGTGCGAAATCCCCCGCCCCGATGCCGGCTTTTTCCCCGAATGTCGGATAGGTGAAACAGACGTCGTGATATTCGACTTTTCCCTTGACGTGGGGGAGCTCCCGGGCGCCCGGTTTTTCGACGACGGTAGGTTGGATGGCGAACAGTTCAAAAATGCGATCGCACGACGCCTGACCCTGTTTGAATTCGCTGTAATTGCTGGTGGTCAAAGAAATCGGATCGATCAACAACGCCACGGCCGTGACGTAGCTGATAAAATCCGTCCCGGTGATGTGACCTTTGGAAATTTGCCACCCCCCCAAAAAGAACAAAAATATCACGCTCATCGCCTCCAAAAAACCGACAACGACGAATTGCAACGCTTTGATTCGTTCGGCCAAAAATCTCGCCCGCCGGTTGTGTTCCGCCTCCAGAGAAAACCGGGACACTTCGTAATCTTCGGCGGCGAAGGCTTGCACCAACCGGATGCCGCCGAAAACTTCTGTCAGCAGGGCGGATAAATTGGAAATGCGGGTTTGGCTGTGGCGGGTAAAATGGAGGAGACGTTCTCCGAACCAGCCGATCAAAACCGCCATCAGCGGGGCGATAATTAAAGTCGCGAGGGTGAGTTGCCAGTTGATATAAATCATGTAGCCGAGGACGACGATCAACTGCAAAATGCAGGGGATAAACTGGTGAAAAAACTTGTTGATCACTTCCCCGACGCGATCGATATCTTCGGTGAGGCGGTAGGCGAGATCCCCCGTTTTTGCCGTTTCAAAATAGCCGACATTCAGCCGGTGCAGATGGCGGTAAGCCTGCTTTCGCAGGTCGAGGGCGACGGTGAGGGCCGCTTTCGCCATCAGGGTGTCCTGGCCGTATTGCACTGTACCACGAATTAGGAATATAATTGCCGCCACCCCCGCCAATTGAGCGATCGCCCCCACCTCTCCCCGGCCGATATACCCCGCCATCCGACCCATCAGCCAAGCCAGCAGCGGCCAAAAAACCGTAAAGGCGAGGGTGCAGACTAATGCTTTGGCGATGGTTCCGGCCTGGGGGCGGATGTAGGGCAGCAGTTGCCAATAACTGGAGGTTTGTTTCAAGGGGAATGACAGATCTCGATACCACTTCTTTAGGGTATCAGGTTTGGGGTTCCGGAAACTGCCAATCCGGAGTTGAAGTTGGCGATCGCATTCTCTGTAACAGCCACCGAGAGGTTACACTATTTTTATTCCTGTTACCTGCCGTATTTGCAAGGGGGGGAAATGAATGAGAAATTGACGCCGGAACAGTTCAACCAACTCGTCGCCGAAGTCGATCGCCTGTCGCGGGTTCGGGACGCAGAACTGGATCGAGAACAGGTGAAACAAATTTTGCAGGAACTCCACCTGCCGACGGATCATTTAGACGAGGCATTGATGCAGGTTCGTCGCCGGGAAGCGTTGGCGAAGGAACGACGGCGGCATCGTTTTCTGATGGTGGGATTGGGATTAGTGTTCGTCGGAATTGCCGGGTTGGGGTCGTTCCAGTTTCATCGACAACGGCAGGCGTTCGCAGCCGTTTACGCCAATCCCAATCAAAGCCGTCTCACCTTGGAACGATACGATCGCACCCACGACTTTAAAGTTATCGAACGCCAAGGATATCCCACTATTTACTATCAAGTAAAACTACAACAAACCCCCGTCGGCCGACAACTGACCTGGGGGTGCAATTAGACCAATCCCCTGGGTCAACTCGCCCACCAAAATCGCTACCAAACCCGCCCCATCGAAAAAAACGTCTGGAACACCCGCTGCCACCAGTTGGACGCCAATTCCCCGCCGGGAACCTGGCGAGTCGAGATGTTTTTGGGCGATCGCATTCTGAGTCAATCCGAATTTACAGTCGAGTAAATAACATCCCATTATGAACGTCAAAAAACCGGAAAATACAACCGATTATTCCCGCGTCAACTTGCCATTTTCCGCCGAATTGGCAGAAGAATTATTGGACAATTACGGTTCTCCCTTGTACGTCTACGACGGCGACAAATTGGCCGCAACCATCGCCGAAATTACCGCCGCCATTCCCCACCCCAAAACCCAGTTTCAATTCGCCAGCGTCACCAACGGCAATATTTCATTGCTCAAAATTTTCAACCGCCACGGCTGGGGGCTCCACGCCAACACGCCGGGAGATGCCTTTTTGGGATTGAAAGCCGGATTCGATCCCGCCACAATTGTCTTCACCGGCAGCAACCTGAGTTCTCAGGAATTTGAAATGCTACTCAACTGGGGCATCGCCACCTACAACTTGGACAGCCTCCAGCAACTGCAAGAATTTGGCGAAATTTTTCAAACCGTCAAACCTCCACTCTCACCTCGCATCGGGTTTCGTTTAAATTATCCCGAAATCACCGGCGAAAGTCGCATCGGCATCCGCCCCCAGGAGTTCCCCGATGCCGTCAAAATTGCCGCATCCTGCGGCTTAAAAATTACCGGACTGCATTTTTATCGCGGCACCGGAACCAACGCCACCCCCGCATTTACCCAGTCCATACAACCGATTTTGGCGATCGCCCAAAACCTGCCAGATTGGCATTATCTCGACTTTGGCGGTGGATTCGGCTACCCCTACCAAAAGGGAAATGTCGCTTTCGACTGGCGGATGTTCGGACAGGAAATCACCGCCGCACTGCGAAATTTAAACCGAGATATCGAGTTAATTATCGAACCGGGACGGGCCGCGATCGCCGGTTGCGGAACCCTGCTGACAAAAGTCATCTCGGTGAAACGGCAAGACCAAAAAAGCGTTGGGAAAATCAACATGATATCGCCAACGCATTTCCCGTCAAATCAAAAGAATTGGAGACGTGGTTAAATCGTTGGAGTCAAGTCAACGGCGAACCCGAGAAATTATTGCCCTCTCCCAAAGAAGAAAATTCGACAACTTTTGTCAGTCCCGAAATCAGTTCCTACAGCTTCGATCGCGTCATCGTTTGCGACCGATCCGCGATCGCCCAATTTCTCCTCGCCAACAACTTTCACTTCGAGCATAACTGTGCCATCTTGAGTATTACCGGATATCCCCAAAGCATTTTTCGCACCGTTCTAGAAATGCTCAAACGCAACCCCAAATTGACCGTTTATGCACTCCACGACGCCAGTCCTCGCGGTGTCGGCTTGGTACACCACTTGCGGAATACTCCCCAATGGTTCGGCGATCGCGATATCGAAATTTATGATATCGGCTTGCGGCCCAGCCAAATTTTTTCGGGTCGGGATTTCTTCGTCCGCAATTCTGCCGAGTCCCAACAGCAGGCGAACCAAATTTCAGTCGCAGTGAAACAAACCCTATCCCCCGAAGAAATCAAATGGTTGGCAAAAGGAAACTTCGTGGAATTGGAGTCATTGACACCCCGAAAACTTCTGCAAATTCTCGCCCAAACCTTGACCCTGAGTCGCACCGAATGGACGGGTCAAGCCATTGACGGAACGAGCGACACGACAACGACGACGGAGATCGCAATTTTCAGTTCTTCCAGCTTCGGATAACACGACGAACATTCACCAAAAAGGCAAAAAAAACCTCAAAAACCCTCTGTGTTCTCTGTGCCTCTGTGGTTAATCCCCTCCATAAATTAACATCAATCTCGATAAGTTTGCAACCAAATTTCCAAACTCACCAACAGCCACAATTTAATCCCAAAGCGATGGTAAGCCGGACTCTCCGGATTGAAAAACTCCCGGATAAACCCCTGATTGATATAAGGTGCGATCGCGGCATTTTTATTCAACAGCAACGCCTTCGTCCGCCACCGCCAGTGCCGGGAAAACCACCACCCCACGGGAACCCGCATTCCGCTTTTGGGACGGTGGATGATGGCATCCGGCAAAAGACCCGCCGCGGCCGATTTCAACACCGCTTTTTCGTCGGCGACGGACAATTTATATTCGGGGGGAGTTCGCAAACTCAACTCGACAACACGGCGGTCAAATAACGGCGATCGCCCTTTCAATTCCGCCGCCGTGGTTAGATTATTCACCTTCGTCAAAATGTGATCCGCCTCGAATCCAATCCCCCGGATAAATAAGCGCCGACGGGTTCCCCTTGGGGTAAGGATTCTTCCACGATCGCACCCAACAGCGATCGCAATTTTTCGCCGTGGAATTCCAAAGGACGATCGCGATCGCCGATTTTTTCTTCCGGTTGCCAATACACTTTTATCTGTGGTGAAATCGACCCTTCAGACCAGCGGTGTAGGGTTCCCGGACGCAGTTCCCGAACCCCCCGCCAGAGGGTCTGTTCTCCGGGAACAAATGCACAGGAAAGATAATCTCGCAACGCCACAGAATCCAATTCCCGCGAATGAAATGCTGCCAACGTTCTCAACCGAGGCGCGACCCGCAGCGTCCCACCGACGGCCGTATAATACAACGTTTTCCCACCCACCGCATCCCGCGCCAGCCACAATTCCCGATTCTCCCGATCCCAAATGACCAATCCAAATATCCCATTCAATTGGGCGATCGCACCGGGAATGTCGCCACAAGATGCGAAAAATTCGGCGATAAAATCGGGTTTATATTGCCCATGATTTTTGTCAATTAAGTCGCCCTCTCCCACCACCACAAATCGCCCATTCGAGCTGACGGTCGGTCGAGTTTGATAGACGGCGATCGGCCCATCTTGCCACGTTCTCTCCCCCGCCGGAACCCTTTCGATGCCGAAACTCACCCACCCGTTTTGAGGCGGCGGTGAAACCGGAAATAAATCACGGTGGGGGAAACTCAAAAACTGAAACGGAGACAAAAGAGACATACTCGAATTTAAACCCAAATCAATCGATTTTAATTGCCAATTTTTTTATTCTAAAAACTGTTGAATTGTCGCCACCAACTGCTTGAGTCTGACCGGTTTGCTGAGGTAATCATTTGCCCCGGCGGCCAGAGAGCGATCGCGATCGCCCGCCATCGCCAAAGCCGTCATCGCCACAATCGGAACCTCGACTAACTGCAAATCGTTGCGGATCTTTTCCATCGCCTCCAAACCGTCCATTCCCGGCATTTGAATATCCATCAAAATCAAATTCGGTTTGTGAGTCCGGGTCAAAGCGATCGCCTCCTCCCCATTTTTCGCCACCACGACGCGATACCCTTTCGCATTCAAATAACTCGAAATCGTACTCCCATTCGCCTCGTTATCTTCGGCCAGCAAAATCAACGGCGAGATCGGCGGTCGAACCGTTTCAATTTCTCCCCCCATTTCGGGCCGATTTTCCAGTTCCGGAGCTGGGGGGGCGATCGCGTCGCAGGGCAAATCCACCGTAAAACAACTCCCCTTCCCCACTTCGCTGGCGAGCCCCACTTCCCCGCCGTGGAGTTCGACGATGCGCTTCACCAAAGCCAATCCCAAACCCGTCCCCACATTGGTGCGATTCAAGGCGCTGTCGATTTGAACGAAAGGCCGGAACAGTTTTTTGATGTCCTCCGGCGCGATGCCAATGCCCGTATCCGCCACCGCAATCCGCAGGTAATTTTTATCATTTTCAACGGATAAAAAAGAAACGTCCAGGGTGATACGACCCCCCTCCGGCGTAAATTTTACGGCGTTGTTGAGCAGATTAATTAATACTTGGCGAATCCGACGCTCATCCACTGATACATCGGGGAGATTTTTCGGCAATTTCGTCATCAATTGAATATTTTTTTTGACCGCTCCATGTTTGACAAATTCCAAGCTAGACTGACACAAATAAACCAGGGATGTGGGGGCGCGATCGAGCTTGATTTGACCCGACTCGATTTTTGAGAGATCCAAAATATCATTGATCAGCTCCAACAAATGGGAACCGCTGCTTTCGATAATTTGCAGCGCCTTCATCTGCTCCCCAGTCACCGCCCCCAAAACCCCCTCTTGCAGCCCCTCCGCCATGCCCAAAATCGCGTTCAGGGGGGTGCGGAGTTCGTGGCTCATGTTCGCCAAAAATTCGTCTTTGAGGCGGGTCATGTGAGCCAAAGCCCGGTTTTTTTGCTGCAATTCTTGATTGAGTTTCCGGAGCGTCAGGTGGCTTTTAATCCGGGCTTTCACCACCGGCGGATTCAGGGGTTTGGTCATATAATCCACCGCCCCCAACTCGAACCCTTTGGTTTCGTTGCCCACCTCGCCGAGGGCGGTCACAAAAATCACCGGAATTTCCCGAGTCTCGGGGTGGGCTTTCAACCGGGTACAGACTTCGTATCCGTCGATTTCGGGCATGACCACATCCAAGACGATCAGATCCGGAACCGGTTCTTTGACGGCCAGTTGCAGCGCTTTTTCCCCCGTCGTGGCGGCGATGACCGCATAATCCTCTTTGAGGATCTGCATCAGCACTTGTAAGTTGTCGGGGCTGTCATCGACAATCAAGATTTTGGGTTTCATCATCAAACACCGATTCACCGTTATCAATTTTAGGTCGGAATTGGAGGCATCAATTCGCCTTAGAATTATCTAATAATTTTCTAACGTTTGGTCGAGATCGCGCAGCAAATTTTCGGCTTCGTCGGTGTCGAATTCGGCGAGTCGCCGGGCGATCGCCTCCACCCGATCGCGCAGTGACTTGCCCCCCACCTGTCGCCGCAGGGTTTCCAAACGGGCGGTCGCCTCCCCCAAATCCGCTTCCAGCAGCCCGATGATGTCGGCGATCGTTTTGGCGATCGCCGCGACATCGAGAGGCTCCGCGGCGGACTCGGGCTCGGGTTCGGACTCGGGTTCGCCCCACTCCGCCAGCAGGGCGTCGATCGCCTCCATCACCGCCGCGAGATCTCGGCTCAAATCCTCAGTCTGGGTGGTTTGGGATATTTCCCGCCGCAACTCCCGCTCCAGGCGGTCAGCCGACCGGTAGAGGTCGTCGGCGCCGATATTCCCCGCCGCCCCCTTGAGGCTGTGGACAAGATTGAAAGCCGCGGTGCGATCGCCCCCGTCCATCGCCGCCCGGATCTCCGAGGCGGACTCCGCGTGGACCGTGCGGAACCGCCCCAGCAGCCGCCGGTAAGCCTCCGAATTGCCCCCGATGCGGGACAACCCCAGCTCCACATTCAATCCCGGCCTCGACGACACCGCCGGGGGCCCCGAATCCGCAGGTAGCGCCCCCGGCGGGGCGGGACGGAAATCCCGGCGGGCCGGGACGATCCACTTCGCGATCGCCCCGTACAATTGCGGCGGGTCGATAGGTTTGGAAACGTGGTCGTTCATCCCCGCCTCCAGGCTTTTGGCGCGGTCCGTGCTCATGGCGTGGGCGGTCATGGCGACGATCGGCACCGTGGCGAACCGCTCCGTTTCCGGGTCGCCCATCACCGCCAGGGAGCGGATCTCCCGCGTCGCCGTCCGCCCGTCCATTTTCGGCATCCGCACGTCCATCAAAATCAAATCGTAACCCGACGAGCGCACCTTCTCCACCGCCTCGATCCCGTTCCAAGCCACATCCACATCCATCCCCGCCGCCGCCAACAACTCCACGGCGATCTGTTGGTTGACCTCATTATCTTCCACCAGCAAAATCCGCGCCCCCCGAATGGCAGACAACATTTCCAGTTCCAGCGCCGGCTGCTTCCTTTGCTTCCGAGTGGGAACCCCGCAACCGAACACCTCCGAAATCGAGTCGAACAGCCGGGAGCGATCGATCGGTTTCGGCAGCAGGGCCTCGATCCCCACGGACGCCGCCAACTGCCGGATATCCGGTCGGTTGTAAGCCGTCACCATCAGGATGTGGGGGATGTGAGACAGTCGGGGGTCCGCTTTGATGTGTCGGCTCGTCTCGATGCCGTCGAGGCTCGGCATACACCAGTCCATCAACACCAGTTCAAAGGGGTCGTCCGAGGGGGCCCGCCGCAACAGTTCCAGGGCTTCAAACCCGGAGGTGGCGGAGGTGACGCGCAGCGACAGGGACTCCAAAATCTCCGCCAGAATCTCCCGCACCTGGGGATTATCATCGACCACCAGGGACTTGACCCCGCGCAGGTCGGGAACGGGCGCCTGTCCGAAAGCAGAGTTCACTTCGCAGAGGTAGCCGAATTCGATGTGAAAGTAAAAACTGCTGCCCCGGCCGAGCTCGCTTTCCACCCCGATTTCGCCGCCCATCAAATTCACCAGGCGCTTGCAAATCGCCAGCCCCAAGCCGGTGCCGCTGTATTTGCGGGTGGTGGAGGCATCCGCCTGGGTGAAGGCTTCAAACAGGTTGTCCATTTGGGACGGACTCAGGCCGATGCCCGTATCCCGGACGGTAAATTTGAGCCTCACCGTCCCCTCGGCCGCGCCGAGGGTTTCCACCGACACCAGCACGCTGCCCTCGGGGGTGAATTTGACGGCGTTACCGGTCAGGTTCATCAGCACCTGGGACAGGCGCAGGGAATCCCCGACCAAGGTGGGCGGCACGTCGTCCCCGGTGCGAAAGATCAGTTCGATGCCCTTTTCGACGGCCTTGAGGGCGAGGATGTTGGAGATGTTGTTGAGAATTTCGTCGAGTTCAAAGGGGGCCGACTCCAGTTCCAGCTTCCCGGCCTCGATTTTGGAGAAGTCGAGGATGTCGTTGATGATTTGCAGCAGGGATTGGGCGGAAATCTCAATTTTGCCGAGGTAGTCCGTCTGCAGCGGCGTGAGGTCGGTTTTTTGAGTCAAATAGGTCAGCCCCAGGATGGCGTTCATGGGGGTGCGGATCTCGTGGCTCATCAGAGCCAGAAATTCGCTCTTGGCGCGGTTGGCGTATTCGGCCGCCGACCGGGCTTCGTGCAACCGCCGTTCGGCTAATTTCCGCTCGGTGACGTCCTGCACCGTGCCGACGAGTTGGGTGACGTTGCCGGCGGCGTCGCATAGGGGTTCGCCCCGGGCGACGATATCGATCCAGGCACCATCGGCGCGGCGGACGCGGGATTCGAGGTCGTAGGGACTGGCGGTGGCGATCGCCCGTTTGACGGCGGTTTCGTGGATTGGGCGGTCGTCGGGGTGGAACAATTGCGAGATCGCCTCGAATGAGGGGGCTTGCGTCCCCGGTTGCAGCCCGAAAATGCGGAAGGTCTCCTCCGACCAGGTGACGCGGCCGGTGGCCACGTCCAATTCCCAACTGCCCAGTTTGCCGATGCGCTGGGCCGTCCGCAGGTGGGCTTCCCATTTGAGCAGGGTTTCTTCGGCCCGCTTGCGATCGCTGATGTCGTAGTTGATGCCGATCATCCGTTCGGGGTTGCCCACTTCGTCCCGGTTCACCAGGGCGTAGCCCTTGATGTGGCGCACGCCGCCGCCGGGGAGAATCACCCGAAATTCGGGGTCGTAGTCTTTTTCCCCCCCCAGGGCCTCGGCGATCGCCCTCTCGGCCGAAAGGCGGTCGTCGGGGTGGACGCGGTCGGCCCAGCCGTCGTAAACGTTGCCGAATTCGTCCGGGGCGATGCCGTAGAGTTCATACATCCGGTCGTCCCAGGTGAGGACGTTGCGGGTCACGTCCCAATCCCAGATCCCGATCGCCCCGGATTTGATCGCCAGTTCCAGGCGGTCGGAAAGGTGGCGGAGTTGCTCTCGGGACTCTTGCAGTTTGGCGGTGCGGCTCTCGACCCGGTTTTCGAGTTCCCGGTTGAGCCGTTCCAGGGCGATTTCGGCCCGCCTGCGATCGCCGATATCCGTCACCGTCCCCAAGTAGCCGACGACCTCCCGCCGCTCGTTGACTTCGGGGACGCACTGGCCGTAGACCCAGGTGATCTCCCCGTCGGCCCGCAGAAACCGGTATTCGAGTTGGAAGGGGCGATTTTCTGCCACCGACCGCTCCCACTCGGCGACCACCCGATCGCGGTCTTCGGGGTGCAAGCTCTCTTCCCACCGGCGTCCCCGGGCGGTTTCCGGGGTCAAACCCAGCATCTGGCAGCAGCGATCGTTGATATAGGTGCAAAATCCCGCCCGGTCGGTCTGAAAGATGCCCACGGGGCTGGCGGCGACCAGGGAGGCGTAGCGGCGCTCGGCTTTCCGCCGTTCGGCCAGTTCGGTGCGGGCGGTTTCGTAGGCCGTCGCCTGCCGGATGGCGATCGCCACCTGGGTCGAGATCTGCCGCAGCAGTTCGATTTCCTCGGGTTGCCATTGCCGGGGTCGGTCCCGGTGACTGGCGATCGTCAGCCCCCACAGTCGGTCATCCACCACCACCGGCGCCATCAGCTTGGCGCGGATGTCGAAGCTCAACAGCATTTCCTGGTGGCACAGGGTCATCGACGCTTCGTAGATGTCGTTGACGACCCGAATTTGACCTCGCCGGTAGGGTTCGACCCACTCCGGGCTGACGCAGGGATCGTGGACTTCGGTGTGCAGGACGCTTTTTCCCCCCTCCGAGATCGCTTCGGCGACGACGGTGCCGCTCAGGTCGGGGCGGAACTGGTAAATGATGACGCGATCGCAGGCCAGGGCCTCCCGGAGTTCCCCCACGGTGGAATCCAAAATGGTCGGCAAGTCCAGGGAGGCGCGGATCTGGGCGGCGATGCGGGACATCAGCCGTTCCCGCCGCGCCAGGGTTTCCAGTTCCCGAGTCCGTTCGGCGACCTTCTGTTCCAGGGTGCGGTTGAGCGCCAGGGCGTCTCGGTGGAGTTCGGCCTGTTGGACGGAGACGCCCACCTGCACGGACAATTGTTGGAGGAGTTGGATGTCGGCCTCCCGCCACTCCCGGGGTCCGCCGCACTGGTGGACGATCAGCAGCCCCCACAAATAGGGCAGCGGCGCGTCCGGCAGCAGCACCGGCACCACCAGGTTGGCCCGCACCTGGAACCGCTCCAGCATTTCCCGGTGGCAGGGGTTCAGGTCGGCGGTGTCAATGTCAGCGATCGTCAAGATCCGGCCCTCCCGGTAGGGGTTGGCGATCTGCGCCGATCGAAAGCAGGGCTCGACGATCGGGGTATTCAGGCAGGGGGGATATTCTCTGAGGGTGGACTCGGCGACGATCGCCCCCCCCATGTCCGGCTCGAACCGGTACAGGAGGGCGCGATCGGCTTTCAACAGTTCCCGCACCTGTCGGATGGCGGTCTTGAAAATCTCGTTTAATGGGGCCGGCATTGGGGGTTCGGGTCTCCTCCTGCCATCAATGGGACTCGGCGGCTTGCAATAAAGCGATCGCCCCCACCAGGATCTGATGTTCCAACACCTGAATGCGGCGGTGGAGGGTTTCTCGGGTGTCATCGGGCGCCACCGGAACCGCCGCCTGCATCAAAATCGGGCCGCGATCGACTTCCAATTCCACCAGGTGCACCGTACACCCCGTTATTTTGACTCCAGCCTCCAAGGCTTGTTCCACGCCGCGGATGCCCGGAAAACTCGGCAGCAGGGCGGGGTGCAGGTTGATCATTTTGTGGGGAAACGCTTCCACCAAAACGCGGGTGGCGATCCGCATCCACCCCGCAAACACGATCAAATCCAAATCGTATTGATTTAAAGTTTTGACAACTGCCGCGTCGAAGGCTTCCCGAGTGTTGTATTCCCGATGGTTGACGAGGATGGCGGGCACGTCGAACTTTTCCGCCCTGCGGATCACCCCGGCTTTCGGGTTGTTGTGAATTAAAATTTCGATCTGGGCGTTGAGCTTCCCGTCGCCGATCGTCCGGGCGATCGCCTCAAAGTTGCTGCCGCTCCCGGAAGCCAAAACCCCCAACTTGAGGGGTTTCCCCGGTACGAACAGCGGCGAGGGCACCGGCGGTGAAATCAGGTGGGACGTGGTATCGACGGGGGTCGGATGGAGGTTCATGAACTCAAACAATGGATGGGATCGCGGAGCTGACCCGATTCTCGGGCCGAAAAACTCCCCCATTGCGGGGGGCTTTTCAAATTGCCTGCTTGAATTATCGCAGCTATCTCCGATCCCGTCACGCGATCGCTCCTATCGCTGCTGTTGATAAAATTGCAGCACCTGCTGGGTGTAATCCGCCGTCTGGGGGGCGTCGTACTGGTTCGGGTCCCCCGTCATCCACCACGCCGCCGCCCGGCGCACCGCCACCATCTCGTTATTGCCGCTGTTGGCATATTCCTCTTCCAGGATATCTTTCATCACGCACCCCAACACCTGGCGGGCCTTGGCATCGTTGGCCTCGAACTGGGCGGGGGTCAGTTCCTCGCCGATGCAGAGTCTCGACCACCTGGGGATATTCTCCGGCTTGATCTGCCAGTCGCTATAGAGTCCGTCATCTGCCGTCCCCGTCTGCGGTGCCGCCCGTCGCAGGGCCTCCACCAGCGCCCGCACCTGGGCGTCTGAAACCTGGGCTAACACCGGAGTCGCCCAAAGTAAAACAGTTGCCATCAATCCCAATACGCTTCGCATCATTCGCTCCGATCGCAACTTGACAATCATGTTGAATTACGATAGCGCGTTTGGATGCGATCGGCCTCCGTCCGCAGGCGGTGGCGGCGATCTGTATCCGGCCGTCAAAAAAAGGCCCCGCGAGTCGGGGCCTTTTGCTCAATCTAATCCAATGGGTTGCCGGTTTGAGGCGAACTCAGCGGATTGCCCGTCCGTCGCCCTCAAATGATCAGAAAATTGCTCTCACCCAAGACCGTGGCATCCACGCCGACCAGAGTCGCCAACACCTCGCCGGTGGCCGCCACGATAATATCGCCGCCGGAGAAACTCAGGCCCTCCAACCGCAGGCCTCCCGACAATCCGATGGTATCGATCGCCTCAAAGTCGGTGATGCGATCGGTCCCTTCCCCCGGTCCGAGTATGAATAAATCGGCCCCACTTCCCCCGGTCAGGATATCGTTGCCGAGCTCCCCGTCGAGGATGTCATTTCCGTCACCCCCCAAAAGTTCGTCATCTCCTTCTTTTCCCTTCAGGTCGTCATCCCCGAGGTCGCCGTTGATCGTATCATTGCCGAGACCCCCGTTCACGGAGTCGTTGCCCTGGCCTCCGAAAAGCAAGTCATCTCCGGCATCGCCTTTGACGAGATCGTTGCCTTCGCCGCCGAAGAGTTCGTCGTTTCCGCCGTCGCCCAATACCTCGTCGTCTCCCTTGTCGCCGAAGATCAGGTCATTTCCATCTCGTCCCTTGGCCAGATCGTTGCCCTGGCCCGCAAATATCGTGTCCGCTCCCTCGTCGCCCCGGATTTCATCATCTCCCAACTGACCCAACAGTTGGTCATTTCCGGTGTCGCCCCTGAGCAGGTCGTCGCCGTCGCCCCCTTCGAGGATGTCATCTCCGTCGCCCCCGAAGAGTTTGTCGTCGCTGGCATCGCCCCGGAGTCGGTCATCTCCGGCATCGCCTTTGACCAGGTCGTTGCCGTCGCCCCCGGTGAGGTCGTCATCTCCGTCGCCGGCGAGGAGTTTGTCGTTGTTGCCACCCCCATCAAGGGTGTCATTGCCGCCATCGGCCCGGAGTAGGTCGTTACCCGCCCCGCCGTCGAGGGTGTCATCTCCCTCACCGGCGAGGAGGTTGTCGTTTTCGTTGCCGCCGTCTAAGAGATCGTTTCCGTCTTCGGCTTTGAGCAAGTCTTTGCCCTCGCCCCCGTCGAGGATGTCTTCACCTTCCCCGGCGAGGAGTTTGTCGTTGTCGTTGCCGCCGATTAATTGGTCGTCTCCGGCTTCGGCTTTGAGCAAGTCTTTGCCATCGCCCCCGTCGAGGGAGTCCGCCCCTTCGCCGCTCAGGAGCTTGTCATTGCCCTCGCCACCGTAGGCGACATCATCTCCGGCGTCTCCCCGGGCTAAATCGTTGCCACTTCCCCCGTTCAGGGTGTCGTTATCTTCCTCGCCGAAAAGTTTGTCGTTGCCGTCCGAACCGGAAAGGTCATCGGCGCCGGCCCGTCCGAAAATGATGTCGTTGCCGGTCAGCCCATCAATCGCATTTTCTTCGGAGTCGCCGAAAACTTTGACATTGTTGTTCGCACCTGGAATCGTTTGATTGGTCAGCATTTTTTATTCCTTTGTTTCCTGTCGATGTTCCATCGGTAGTCGCAAACCAAAACAGCTATCAATTGGGGAATTCAATTCTCTAAAATTGAGTTCTTTTTTGGGAAAACCAGATAACATTATTTGAGGGTATTTATATTTTTTTGCGCTCTGGACGGGGGAAGACTGACGCTAAAACCCGCAAGGTAAAAGCGTTTTTTTTGGGCATTGACTGTTGCCTTGTTCCGGCGGTCTGCCGGAGATAAAATTCCGGTCGCCGACCCAAAAATTTGGGGTTTCGGTACGGGGGAGAGTCGAGGCGCAATATGGCCGATCGCACCAATATCAGCGGGATTGACGGTCGATTGACGGTCGAAAACCGGATCTGATATAAGATCAAATCCGGTCCGATTTCCCGGGTTTCAGGGTTCTCATCAATCCACAATTTATCCCCCTCGACAAGGGGGAGCTGGCGGCGATCTGCCATCGCGTTTCGGTCAACAACCGGGTCTAATATAAGCAGTTAAAAAATAGAATAAACGGCGCGATTTATGCGAGTCAATCGGGTTTTTTGAAAATCATCGGAATTTGTGTAAAGTTTTCGTGAAGTCCCCGGGGCGGCGGGATGTGTCTCTAATGCTGGCATCGGGGACAAAAATGGGCCGATCGCCCCGCCAGTTTGAGGCGTTGAATGGGAGTTTCGCAAACCCGGCAGGGTTCGCCCTCGCGGTTGTAAACCCAGGCGCGGCCGCCGTAGTTGCCGTTGACCCCTTCGACGTTGAGGAAGTTGCGGATGGTGGTTCCCCCGGAGGCGATCGCATCTTCCAAAACCCGGAGGATCTGGGGGTGCAGGGCTTCGACCTGTTTGGACGTCACCTGACAACTGGGGGTGGTCGGTCGAATTCCCGACAAAAATAGGGCTTCGTCGGCGTAGATATTCCCCAACCCGGCGATGAAAGACTGGTCGAGGAGGGCGGTTTTGACGGGACGCCGCGCGAGCCGCAGCCGGCCGGCTAAATATTCGGGAGAAAATTCTTCGCTCAGGGGTTCGGGTCCCAATTCCCGCAACCCGGAAATCACGTCTGCGGCGACGACATCGGGGGGCACCCACCACATCTGGCCAAAGGTGCGCTGATCGACGAACCGCAGTTCCCGTCCTCCCGCAAAGAAGAGGCGGACGCGGGTATGTTTTTGCAGGGGTTCTTCCGGGGTCAGCCACAGCAGTTGTCCGGTCATCCGCAGGTGGACGCCCAGCCAACCGGCTTCGGAGGTTTGGGTTTCGATTCTGGGGGTTTCGATGGCGGGATCGGGTTGCCGGCCCGGTGGGGCGAGTCGGGCCAACAGATATTTTCCCCGCCGATACCAGCGGGCGATCGCGACATTTTGCACCCCCGAGATGAACTCGGACGCAGAAAGCGGGCGGGCGATCGTGCGCGTCAACAGCACGTCCCCACCCACGATATTCTGGTCGAGGGTCGTCTGGTTCAGACCCTCCTTAACGGTTTCAACTTCAGGTAACTCCGGCACCGAATCGGGCGATCGTATTGAGAGCGATCGTTGCGCCTACTTCTTCTTAGCCGGGGCGGCAACTTCCATCAACTCGTCTTCTGCAAAGTTGTTGGTATTGACACCGCCATCGACGCCGGAGTAGGAGTTGTAGTTCACTTTTTCAAAGCGAACGATCACCGGATAGCGAATTCCGCTTTGATCGACGGAAACGACGGTTCCAACTTCTTGATACCAGTAGGACTCTTTCCGCAGGATGCGAACTTTAGAACCACGTTGAACCATGGGCTTCTTTTCCTCTGTACTGTAAAAACGGATAAAAGCGTGTGGCACTCCCCGCCCGCAAGGGACGGGGATTCTTGCTTCACCGGGAGCCGGAGTTTTACGACGTCCGGGTCGTAGCCTAGCCCTCCACAAGCTTTCACGGCCTGCCCGACCGTGAGTTTGAGTTTAATTAATCTACAGCCTACTACTGGATCTGCGTTCTAGTTCACTTCATTCTTTTAAGTTTTATTGCTAATCGATCCACTCGACCCGGACGAAGTGCGCCGGACGTTCCCACCAGTCCCGGGTTGCGCTCACTTCCACCACCCGCAAGTTGAAGGGAATGGCGGTGGTGACGTATCGCTGGGCCAACTGTCCCAAGTCGGGACTCAACTGGGTCGCCACCGCCGCGGCCATTCCGAGTCCCAGCAGTTGTTCGACGGGGCCTTTGGGCAGCAGCCAGCTCATGCCCACGGCCAACCCCCCCGCCATCAACATCCCTACGGATAGATTCGTCCCGCAGCGGGGGTGGACCGCCAGATCCCACTCTCCCCGGGTGAGGCGGTGCAGGGCGATTTGTACGGCTCGCCGCAGTCGCTCCGAGTTGACCGGCCCGTAGAGGTAAAATCCGGTTTCGGTGGACATCCCCCCCAGGCGATCGCCCCGGGACCCGTCATTTTCGGCCCCCGCCATTTCCTCCAACACCCAGACGGTGGCGTGTTCGAGGGCGTGGACCTGGCGGATGGTCAGCACTTCCTTCAACCCGGAAATGAACCCCAGGCGATCGAGAAGCTCCCGATCTTGGCCGGGGTCGGCGACGAACTCGAAGGGAAAGGAACTGGAACTGGAGGCAGAACTTGCAGAAGATGTCATGTGAATCTGGGGAGAAGTGGTGAATAATTGATAATTATCAATTGTCAATTATCAATTATCAATTGTCTTGTCGCTGGCCGTCGCGGAAGGTTCCGGGAAAGCGCTTTCCGCCGGGGTCGATCAGCACGCCCTGGCCGTGGGGGATGCCGCCCCGAAATTCGCCTTCGTAGCGAAAACCGTTGGGGAAGGTGCAAGTCCCCTTGCCGTCAAGTTCTTGGTTGAAGAACTCTCCCTGACAGCGGGTGCCGTCGGTGCGGGTGAAGGTACCCCGGCCGAAGGGTCCGCCGGCGAAGAATTCGCCCTCGAAGCGATCGCCGTTGGCGTAGATAAACTCTCCCTGGCCGTCGGGTTGGCTGCTGGTCACGCCGCTGCCAATTTCAGTCACCAGCTCGAATTCGCCGACGTAGCGATCGCCGTTGGGGAAGATGACGGTTCCCTGGGTGATGTTACCGTCCTGGAACACCCCCACCACCCGGGAATCGTCCGAGAAGATGAACACCCCCTGACCGTTGGGGAGGCCGTTGCGAAATTCGCCCTCGTAGCGATCGCGGTTGGCGTAAACGTAGACGCCCCGCCCTTCCGGCTGGCCGTTGACGAAGCCGCCCTTGTAGTTGTCGCCCCCCTCGTAGTTACATTTCACCTGTCCGGTGGGGAGTTGCCCCTCGCACACCGGAGGACGCCCTCCCGCATCCTGAGCGACAACCGGCAGCGAAGGACCGAGGCCCAGGGTTCCCGCACAGGCGACGGTCGCCGCGGCCGCAAAACTCAATTTTTTTGGCGTGGAATGAAACATGACACTGACCCATCGCGCATTTGGAGTTCGATTCAATCCCGACCCCCTAGAATTCGGAATGGTGTAGGGGTCGTTGCCCTCAAGAGCGATCGCGAAGCCGTTCGGAGTTCGGGGGCATCACAATCATGTTGGCATTTTCCCCTGGGGGTTGGGCGGTATTAGGGTCGAGAGAGAAGTCACCTTCTCTCCCTCCCATTCAGAACCGTGCATGAGACTTTCGCCTCACACGGCTCCTAGTTCAGTCGTCTCGTTATCATGAGTACGACTCTTGCTTAGGCTACCATCTATGGCAGTCTTGGCATCGTGACAGTGGCGGTGCAGCAGTTGGAG
>NZ_JAYFER010000699.1:0-662 GCF_055795065.1 Lyngbya sp. CCY1209 | reverse complement strand
CTCACCCCCGTTAAGGGGAACAAAGCTGCATACAGGATGAATTGGCAACAGGAGAAACCATGCGATCGCGCCACCATCATCGAAGATATCAAAACCGGGAAGGCTCGGGGCTATGGACTCAGAACAGGGCAAATTAGTGACGGAATTGTAGCGGTTGACTGCGACGGAGAAGCCGCCCACGAACTGGCTAAGTCGTTGGGGGGATTACCCGCGACTGTCAGTTTTACAAGTGGAAAAGATGGCCGCGCCCAATACCTATACAAAATCTCGGACAAATATTGGTGCGACATCAAAACCCAAAAGCTGAGAACGGGGAAAACCGGGGCGGACGGCAAAGAAATGTTGTTGGAATTACGATGGGACGGATGCCAGTCCGTTTTGCCGCCGTCAGCTCATCCCGAAACCGGGCAATACCACTGGATTAAGTCACCACAGGAGACTGCGATCGCCGACGCCCCCCGGTGGGTAATAGAGAAAATGCGGGGCACGGCGCGGACAGAAACTCCACTGCTCAACAGCATCACTTCTGACGACATCCCCCTAACCATCTGCCTTGCGAAAGAAACCCGGAAGTTGATCGAATCGGGGTCGCCAGACGGACAGCGCGGTGACGACGCGATCAAGGTCGCCCAAGACCTTTTGGGGACATACGAACGGCTGCA
>NZ_JAYFER010000698.1:0-234 GCF_055795065.1 Lyngbya sp. CCY1209 | reverse complement strand
AACCGATGCCCTAACCTGATACTTTTTAAATTTAGGATAACCTTTTTTCCCAGGGACTTTAGCTTGACAGTTTTTGTAGAACCTTTCAATAGCTGCCCAGGCCCTTTCTGCATGGGCTTGTCGCGCCATCGAATTCAGCCTTTTAGCCCAAGGAAAATCGGGATTATCTGCCAATAACTTGCAGTATTTGTAGGCATCATTCCGACTTTTAACCTCTCGGTCTATCCATGCTTT
>NZ_JAYFER010000697.1:0-200 GCF_055795065.1 Lyngbya sp. CCY1209 | reverse complement strand
TAGGTATAGCTACCATCATCATTGACCGTCACCGCAGCCCCCCGGGTGCTGGGTGTCTGAAAACCCGTCACCGTCAGAGTTGCCCCTTCCGGGTCGTTATCATTGGCGAGGACTCCAGAGGCGGCATTGACGGCTAATACCGTATCGGCATTGATGCTGTTGCTATCATCCACCGCTTCGGGAGGATCGTTCACCCCAGT
>NZ_JAYFER010000696.1:0-394 GCF_055795065.1 Lyngbya sp. CCY1209 | reverse complement strand
GTCTAAGGATGGAATACCCATACAGATGGAACGAAATAACCCCATAATGGCTCTTGTCCAATGGTCGATTAGGCAAGCAGTAAAGGCAATAAAGCCACAAGTGTAAGCGCAAGCCATATGGGGGTGAGATGTGACCAGAAGCCAACGCCCAGATGTAATGTCTGGGATAAGCAGACGGGTCACGGTTCAGACGTAAGATGGAGACTCGAATAGCAATAATGGCGTCTAGTCAAACCAAAGGATTCGGCAAGCCGAAACCAATGGTCACTAAGAATGCATGGAGGGCTATCAACTGGGGAAAAGTTCAGCGGATGGTCTTCAAGTTGCAAAAACGTATCTATCAAGCGGCTCAATCGGGACAGGACGCAAAAGCTAGAAGGTTGCAAAGACTCCT
>NZ_JAYFER010000695.1:0-338 GCF_055795065.1 Lyngbya sp. CCY1209 | reverse complement strand
CGGCCGTTGTCGTCCAGTCGTCCCAATGCCCGGTATCCCTTGCGGGTGCTGACGGTCAGTTTGTCCGACTCGTCGGCAAGGTCGGTGAGGGCGTCGGCTTCGGCCGGGTCGATCGTCCGGGCGCGGTCCAACACGGGAGCGAACCGGAAATGCTCCCAACTGCCGGGGTTGTCGGGGGTGATGCCGTTCGGACTGGTGACGAAAACGGACCCTTTGTCCAGGTTGCTGTGCTGTCCTTCCACGGGGGCGATCGCGCCCCCCTTCATGTCGTCGCCTCTGACAAATCCAATCATGGGTAAATACTCCTGAGTAATGGGTGAATGGCCGTGGTGATAACG
>NZ_JAYFER010000694.1:0-240 GCF_055795065.1 Lyngbya sp. CCY1209 | reverse complement strand
GAAGGAATCGTCGGTGCGTTCCCCGCACAAATCGAGTTAAATCATCGGGGATAAGTGGGAACGCACCCTACACGACTCAGAATAATGATTGTAGATGGTCGGGTGCGTTCCCTGAAATCATCTGTGGAGTTGAGGAATAAACGAGTGGGAACGCACCGGATTAGAACTCGAAGGAATCGTCGGTGCGTTCCCCGCACAAATCGAGTTAAATCATCGGGGATAAGTGGGAACGCACCCTAC
>NZ_JAYFER010000693.1:0-2219 GCF_055795065.1 Lyngbya sp. CCY1209 | reverse complement strand
TCGCCGGCACCATTGCCGCCCAGGGCGATAATGGCGTGGGAGTCACCGGAGTCAGTTGGGACGCCCAAATTATGGCGGTCAAGTTTCTGAACGATTCGGGTTCGGGAACCATTTTCAACGCCATCCAAGCGGTGGAATACGCCACGATGATGGGAGCCGACCTGACCAACAACAGTTGGGGCGGCTATTTTTCTTCGAGCGCCCTTCAGGATGCGATCGATGCGGCCGGTGCCAGCGGACAAGTGTTCGTGGCGGCGGCGGGAAACTATGATTCAGACAATGATGTTTATCCCTTCAATCCCGCCAGCTACGATTCTGAGAATATCATTTCTGTCGCCGCCACCGACCACAATGATGAGTTGGCATCGTTCTCCCACTATGGAGCCACCAGTGTAGACTTGGCAGCTCCCGGAGTCGATATCTTCAGCAGCGTTCCCGGCGACGGATACGCCAGTTACGACGGCACTTCGATGGCGGCTCCCCACGTTGCCGGGGTGGCGAGTTTGCTGTTGTCCCAAGACCCGAGCTTGTCTCCTGGGGAAGTCAAACAGAGCATCCTCGACACGGTGGATGAAATTCCGGCCCTGGACGGACTGATGGTGACGGGGGGGCGTTTGAATGCGAACACTGCCGTTTCCCCCGACGAACCGGGCAGCATCTCCGGCCAGAAGTGGAACGACCTCGATACTGACGGCGACAAGGATGACGACGAACCCGGTTTGGCAGACTGGACAATCTACATTGACGAAAATAATAACGGCCAGCTCGACCCCGAAGAACCCTCCACCGTCACCGACGGCGACGGAAATTATACCTTCGACAACCTGGAACCCGGCACCTACGAAGTGGCGGAGGAACTGCAAGACGGATGGCAGCAAACCTATCCCGGCAGTCTCAAAAATACCGGTTTTGAAACGGGAGATCTGACGGGTTGGGAAACCCGGGGAGACACATCCGTCAAAACCGACGCTTTCGGTTCCGACCCCACGGAGGGTACCTATCAAGCTTTGGTGACCAATGGCGACGGTTCTCAAAGTGACGCCGACTTGGAAGCCTTCCTGAATTTGCCGGGGGGCATCCTGGACGGTTTGGGCAACGGCGACGCCACGGAAGGTTCCGCCATCAAGCAAACCCTGACGGTGAAGGCGGGAGATGAAATCAGCTTCGATTACAACTTCCTCACCAACGAAGGTTCCGAATCGCCCTTCAACGACTTCGCCTTCGTCTCCGTGGAGTCGGACGGCGATACGGTGGCCAATACTTTCACCCCTCTGGTGCCCTCCGGAACGAGTTTCTGGAGTGAAACCGGATGGGGAACCTACACCCACACCTTTACCGCCGACGGAACCTATAACATCGGTGTCGGAGCCGTCGATGTGGGAGATACTGCTATCGATTCCGGCGTTTTGCTGGACAACTTCTCCTTCACCGGGACTGCCCCCGGCAGCCATACGGTGGATGTGGGTGAGGGCGAGGATGTCCTCGATATCGACTTCGGCAACGTCGAGTCCGAATCTGGCGGCAGCATTTCGGGCGTCAAGTGGAATGACTTGAATGCCGATGGCGTCAAGGATGAAGGTGAACCCGCCCTGTCGGACTGGACGATCTACATCGACGAAAACAATAACAGCCAACTCGACCCCGAGGAGCCCTCTGCGGTCACGAATTCCGACGGCGAATATACTTTCACGGGTCTGTTCGAGGGGACTTACACCATCCGGGAGGAACAACAAGAGGGATGGAAGCAGAGTTATCCCACCGGTGGCGAAGGGAGTGGTACCTCCGAAGGCGAATCGATTGAGATGGCCCGCGAGCAGGTGTCCGGGGACTTGGCATCCGAGTCCGACCGTCGCAGCGAAATTCCCCGCGATGCCGAATATGCGCGGAATCAGGTGATCGTCAAATTCAAGTCCGGTGCCGATTCGGGCGATCGCAATGATATTCTCAACACACTGGGCGCCGAAGTGGTCGAAACCACCCAAAACTCGGGAGTTCAACTGTGGCAGATCGAAGGTGACGTAGAGAATGCCGTCGCCACCTTCAACGAGCATCCCGCGATCGAATATATCGAACCCAATTACATCGTCAACATCAATTCCACCATCCCCAACGATCCGGAATTTTCCCAACTGTGGGGGTTGGACAACACCGGACAGACCGGGGGCACCCCCGACGCGGACATCGACGCCCCCGAAGCCTGGGACGTGCAAACCGGCAAT
>NZ_JAYFER010000692.1:0-338 GCF_055795065.1 Lyngbya sp. CCY1209 | reverse complement strand
CGTTATCACCACGGCCATTCACCCATTACTCAGGAGTATTTACCCATGATTGGATTTGTCAGAGGCGACGACATGAAATCCGGCGCGATCGCCCCCGTGGAAGGCCAGCACAGCAACCTGGACAAGTCGTCAGTGTTCGTCACGTCCCCCAACGGCATCACCCCCGACAATCCCGGCAGTTGGGAGCATTTCCGATTCGCGCCCGTGTTGGACCACGCCCGGACGATCGACCCGGCCGAAGCCGATGCCCTCGCCGACCTCGCCGACGAGTCGGACAAACTGACCGTCAGCACCCGCAAGGGATACCGGGCATTGGGACGACTGGACGACAACGGCCG
>NZ_JAYFER010000691.1:0-203 GCF_055795065.1 Lyngbya sp. CCY1209 | reverse complement strand
GGATTCCGACTCTCCCGGGAGTTCAACTTAAAAACCTGGTGGAAAGAAGCGGACAACATTTCATTTTTGCAGCGGTTAAGCTATTTTATTTCGGAAATTCTGCTGGCGGCGATACCCGACGAAAAAATCGTCATTTTTGTCGATGAAATTGACAGTATTTTGAGCCTCGATTTCCCCGTCGATGACTTTTTCGCCCTGATCCG
>NZ_JAYFER010000690.1:0-52287 GCF_055795065.1 Lyngbya sp. CCY1209 | reverse complement strand
GGTGTAGACTAGCAAGGAGTCTCGGTAGCAGGCGATCGCATCTTCTATGTTCTGTGCCCGCTCTCCCCGGATGCGGTCAGAGTAGGCAGTCCCCAGATTATTTTGGATTGTTGCCCAAGAAGAGGCGTTAGTATCCCGCTTGAAAAAGTCCAGAGCAATACTGTAAATCGCGATAGAAATTTCTAGATTAACATCGCGCTGACCGAGGGGAAATTGCTGGACTAAATTAGCAAAATTCAAGAGATCGATAATTGTGCTATCTGTAGCAAAGGCTCGAATCGCTGCAATTAAGTTGATATTAAGTTGAGCCGTGCGAGTGGCGAGGAACGGATAAACGACGGATGGGTTAACATTACTCTCGGCTGTCAATTTTACCGCTTCCTGTAAAAATGCCAAATCTTCTGCTGTGGAGGCGTCCGAATTGGCGGTGTCGGGCGCAAGCCTTGCGCCCCTACGGTCATTTTCTGTGGGAGAATTGTTGAGAGATTGCGCTAATTTTCGCAGCCAGTTTCGCCAAAAACTCATGTTCCTATGCCTCCCCCTGCAACTGTTCCGCCACCAACCCGCACACCTGCACGAATCCCGCATCCCTACTGATTGAACACTCGCCCCCTAAATCCCCCAACTTTGGGGGACTTGAAGCTCCGGTTCCCCCCAGAATTGGGGGGCTAGGGGGGCGAAGTTGCTGGCGTTTTGCCCATTATAGCCGAGCGGCGCCGCCTGCCGCCGGATTTTCACGCCCTGTTAAGGATTCGGTGGGGAGGAAGAAACCGGGTTTCTAGGAGAGATGTGGGTGGGGGATGAGAGATGCTAGTAGAAACCCGGTTTCTAGGCATCTGGTGGGGAGGAAGAAACCTTCTAGGCGTCTGTTGGGGAGGAAGAAACCGGGTTTCTAGGGAGATTTTTGGGGAGAATGAGAGATGCTCACAACAATCATAACCAGCCGCGATCGCGCAGGTGTTCAACATCCTGTTCAAAATCTGCCACATCGTAGTGTACACAGATGCCACGCTCTGCCAGCAGCTTTTGAAAGTCCATAATATCCATCACCGCAATTGTGCTGGCACGGCTGAGAGAAACCCGCTCTTGCTCAAACAGAGCCACAGCAATTTCCCTAAGCCAGTCGTTCTGATTAAAGGTTTCGGTTTGGCTAAGGCTATCCGGTAGATTTAGAGTAATTTGCATCCGCTCACCCTCCCAAGCTTACATTAACTTTCTGGGTCAACTTCAGGATTAGCCAGAGTTTTCCCGGGTCGCGCTCCTGACTCAATTATAAACCAAATTCTCAGCCTGCTCTTTTTCGATCCGAAATAAGTAAACATTTTGGTTGTTCGTCCATAACCGGTGACTTGCTGGCGTTTTGCCCATTATAGCGGCGCGGCGCCGCCTGCCGCCGGATTTTCACGCTCGGTTAAGGATTCGGTGGGGAGGAAGAAACCGGGTTTCTAGGAGAGATGTGGGTGGGGGATGAGAGATGCTGGTAGAAACCCGGTTTCTAGGCATCTGGTGGGGGAGGAAGGAACCTTCTAGGCGTCTGTTGGGGAGGAAGAAACCGGGTTTCTAGGGAGATTTTTGGGGAGGATGAGAGATGCTGGTAGAAACCCGGTTTCTAGGTGTCTGGTGGGGGGAGAAAGCGGGTTTATAGGGGAGATTTTGGGGGAGGTGACGGCAGGGAATGCACCCTACTAAAATAACTGGGTGAAGGGATCGACGATCGCACCCATGAATCCCAACTCGGGTAAATTATTATCAGAAGAACCGAGCATCAAATCGGCGATTAACAACTTGTTGGCTTGGCTTCCCAGTTCGACGGAAGTGGCGACTCCTTCAAATTCAATTGTCGTGATGCGATCGCTCAAAACGTAGGCACCCGGCGTCAGTCCGGAATCGTTTGTCGGCGATAGCGTGCGGCTGGCGAGTTCGTTTCCGAAGGCATCTCGAATCACCACTTGATGGGAACGGAAGGGGGAGGCGTAGCGGAAGGAAATTTCGTCTACAAAGCCTTCCGGAACGTCGATATCGATGGAGTCGCCGCGATCGTAGGTGATGGCGTCGGATCGTCCGGGTTTTTCATCGATAAAATTGCCGCTGCCATTTAAGTTGAAATCCTCAATTCCCAGAGCATTATTGGAAAATTCGACACCCCGATCGCGCAATTGGGGATTGGTTGAAGTAATGGATCTTAAATTCTGAATATTCAAATTTAACGCTCCGCCATCGCTGGGATTGATCACCACATTGGCGACAGTTTGGGTTCCCAAAATGGCATTTGCTTGGGGATTTTCAAGGCTGATCTCGACGGTTTCGGCTGCTTCAATTTGGCGATCGTCAAAAATGGGAAGGGTGACGACTTTGCTATTTTCTCCTTCATTAAAAACGACATTTAGGGGGATCGGATCGTAGTCGGAATTGGGGGTGGCGGTGCCGCCACTCAGAACTAAACGGATGCCGACAACGCCGGCGGTATTGTTGCGGGTGATGGCGATCGCCGGATTTTCTTCGCTGACGATAAACGTGGGGGTAGAAAACTCGATGATGCTGGTGGTGTCGAGATTGGTAAAAGCCAGATCGGGTGCGTCGATCGCGTCATAATTTGGATCGGCACTGTCGGCGGGAGAAATTATCAGATTGAACGCAGAATCGCCGTCTATTTCAAAGTCGGAAATACCCGCAACGATGACGGATTGCGGAGTGGAAAAATTCTCCGGGGTAAAGATTAGGGTATTGGGAACAACGATCGCTTCCGTGGGATCGGAAGAGACGATCCCAACTCTGACATCCGCCGTCGGCGGGAGACTCAACGCCACATCCACCGCCGAACCGTCGTTTTCTGCCGTGACGGGGGGAATGGGGGGGGTGACGACGATGTTGCTGACTCCCACGGTGACGGTTGCGGATGCCGTGGCACCGTTGCTGTCGGTGAGGGTATAGGTGAAAGTGTCGAACCCGCCAAAACTTGGATTGGGGGTATAAATTAAGCCATTTTCGGATAAAGTGACGATGCCATTTTCGCCGTTTGTAAAGTTAGAAATTGCGATCGCATCCCCATCCGGATCGATCGCCTCTGTTAAAATATCGAGGCTGACGGGAGTATCGGCGCGGGTTGTGGTTTCTAAATTCGTGGCGATGGGGGGTTGGTTGAGGCAAATGGTGGTGGTTGCGACTTCGCCGGTGGTTTTGCTGTCGCTGGCGGTGACGGTAATGATGCGATCGCCAGGAGTGGGAATTTCGGCGGTATTATTATAAATAATTCCATCAATTGCCGTTTGATAGGCTTCCAAACTGGCGGTTCCTGTCAAGTTCAAACCGTTCGGGGTGGGAGTGGCAGTAATTTCCGGGGGAATGGTACTCAGAGAAAGTGTCTCAAATTCGCCGTCGATGGGAGTAAAATTAACCGTCACCGAGGCGAGGGTGGTATCGTCCAAATCGGTAATTTGGCTATTGTTCGCGATCGCGATCGCCTCTCCCCCCACATTGAAAACTGTGTTAAAATTGATACCATCAGCACTTTCATCTAAATCGATAATCGGCGGAAAATTGACAACATTAATCGTGATGGTTGCGGTATCAGTACCCCCCAGGCGATCTGAAATGGTATAAGTAAAACTATCTGTGCCGATAAATCCGGGATTAGAAGTGTAAAAAATTGTCACATCTTCTAGCTGTAAATTTAATTCACCATTCATCGGTTGGGTGGCACTTGTCACCACCAGAATATCGCCATCCGGATCGCGATCGTTGAGGAGAAACCGCATTTCAGTGGAGATGCCACTTGGGACTTCTATGAAGTCGTCGTTGGCGATGGGGGGACTGTTTATCACTTCGACGGTGACGGTGGCGGTGGCGGTATTTTCGTTGCCATCATCGACGGTATAAGTGAAGGTATCAGTCCCCAAAAAGTCATAGTTTGGGGTGTAAGTAACGGTATTATCATCGTTGATTTCAACGCTGCCATTCTCGCCTTGTACGACATTTGTAATGCTGAGAATATCGCCGTCCGGATCGTTGTCATTGGCAAGAACGTCAATCGTCACTGTCGCCAAGTCTTGTGGAGTTATTGTAAATGCCGGGTTGTGTCGGGTTTCGGCGGTGTCGTCGTTGGCGACGGGGGGACTATTTGTCACTTCGACGGTGACGGTGGCGGTGGCGGTATTTTCGTTGCCATCATCGACGGTATAAGAGAAGGTATCGGTTCCCAAAAATCCCCGGTTTGGGGTGTAAGTGACGGTATTATTCTCGTTGATTTCAACGCTGCCATTATCGCCGGAGGTGACATTGGTAATGCTGAGAATATCCCCGTCCGGATCGCTGTCGTTGGCGAGAACGTCGATATTAACTGCGGCGTTGTTTGAAGTTTCGGCGGTGTCGTCGGTGGCGGTAGGGGTTGCGTTTGTCACTTCGACAACGACGGTTCCCGTATCGGTTCCACCGTTGCCGTCATCGACGGTATAAGTGAAGGTATCCGAACCGTTAAATCCTGTATTTGGGGTGTAAATGAGAGAGTCATCGGTGAGAATTTTGGGGGTTCCGTTGTCGTCGCGGCTGACATCGCCATTTTCCCCGGAAGTGAAATCAACCAAAGAGAGAATATCCCCGTCTCCGTCGTAATCATTTCCGAGGACATTAACATTAACGGGACTGTTACTGGGGGTGGTTGCACTATTGTTAAAAGCGATGGGGTTGCTGTTGAGAATTGAGAGGTTTACCCTGGCGGTATCCGTTCCGCCGTTGGGATCGGAAATGGTGTAGGTGAAGCTGTCATTTCCCCGAAAACCGGCGTTTGGCGTGTAGACAACTCGGTTATTATCGGCGATCGCAACAGTCCCGAAATTTCCCGGTGTCGTGGCAATTACCGTCAAATTATCCCCGTCTGGATCGGAGTCATTCGCCAAAACGTCAACGGAGGCGGAAAGTCCCGCCAAGGTGAGGGTGGTGTCGTCTGTCGCGGTGGGGGGTGTATTCTCGACATTGACGGTAATTGTGGCTTCGTTGGAGCGTTTCCCGAGGTTGTCTCCGACGGTGTAAGCGATCGCGGAATTTCCCACAAATCCAGTATTGGGAATAAAGGTGACATCTCCCGTTTCATCAACGGTAAATTCTCCCTCTGCGGCGGTGAAGCTGGTTTGAATTCCCTCCGTCGCCGGATCAAGATCCACGGTGGCGGTGTCGATACTTCCGTCGCTGTCACTATCGTTTTCGGTGATATTAAATGTAATCGGAATGTTGGCGGGAGTTGTGGCGGTGTCGTCGGCGGCGGTGGGAGGTAAATTTGGTGTGATTGTAATCGTCGTTGTGGCAATTTCGCTGTCCGCCTGTCCGTCATTAACAATAACTTCGACAGTGCGATCGCTGGTGTCGGGATTTGTGGCAATGTTATTGTAAATTACCCCGGCGATCGCATTCTGATAATCGGCGATCGTGGCGGTTCCCGTCAACTCCAAAATATACCGTTCCAACTCGGTATCTTCAAAACCGTCAACCGCAATTCCGGCGGGGGGAGTCGGGAGAGATAACGTTTCGGAACCGAAATCAAAGACAGATAGGGTGAGGGTGGCGGATGCCAAATTGGGACTGTCTGGATCGGCGATTTGAGTATTGTTGGCGATCGCGATCGCGCCTTCCCCCTCGACAAAATTAGTATTAAAATTGATGCCGTCGGCGGTTCCATCCAGATCGAGATTCGGCGCAACATTGAGGGGGATTCCGGCCGAAAATTCCGAGGTGTTATTATCGGGATCTGTGGCGGTGGCGGTAATAAATTCAGTCCCCGTCAAAACCACCGGAAGAGTTTCGGAAAAATTGACATTTCCTGCTGCGTCCGTGGTGATGCTGGCTTGTCCCAAAAAAGTCTCGCCCTCGCCAAAACCGCTGGGATCTAATTCTTGATTTGAGAAGAATTGGACGGTAAAAGTGGTGTTCGGCGTACTGTTCAGCGTCCCCGCAATGGTGGTGTCGCCAGTTCCCAGAATGGCGGCGGTTAAAATGGGATAATTCTGTAAATTGTTGCCCCCCGTGTCTCCGTCTCCGCCGTCATTTGGTGTGACTCCATCATCGTCAATATCATCGTCATCTCCATCCAAATCGATTCCCAAATTTTCATTATCAAAAATGCGGTTATCGAGAATTGCATTTTCAGTGGCATCAATTTGAACGGCGACACCGGTATCGCCGTTAAATGCGATAATATTTCCAGCCTCGAAACCACCGATAAAATTATTATCACCCAAGACACTGATGCCATCATCTCCATTTCCCAAATTGATCGCACCGCTAATATCAGTCCCGATAAAGTTTCCCAGAATTTGATTTCCTGACGCTCCCAAAAGGAGATTAATTCCATCTTCTTCATTGCCGGAAATCAGATTTCGTGAGTCCGCGATCGCACCGCCGATGACATTATTATTGCCTGCAATATCGATGCCGACTCCGTTCCCCAAAATTGAATTTCCCGTTCCATCAGTGCCGATCAAATTTCCTTCAATTGTATTATTGTCGGACTGCACTCGAATGCCACTTCCGGAAAAGCGGTTGACAACCAAACCTTTAACCGTACTGCTGGCGGCACTGATTGTCAAACCGTCGGCATCATCGTCAATGAGAGAACCGTCAATTTCAATAATTGGAGTCCCGGCAAATCCGGGCTGACTCGTACCGTCAATAATAACAGAATCGGTGATTTCAGGAAGTTCTGAAAAGGGTTGAATCGTGTAAATTCCGGTGATCGGGTCGTAACCTGGATCGGTGATGGGAATATTAAAAATAATGCTATCTGTTCCGGGTGTCACATTGGCAATTTCGACCGCATCTCGAAGAGATCCCGTAATAATATCGTCGGTTGTCGTAACTGTAAAAGTTGCCAAAATTCCGCTATAATTTTGTTGAATAGAATCGACAAATGGGAAGTCACGCCGAACCCGTCCGATCGCGCGATCGAGATTCCAACTTCCCCCTTTTGTCGCACTTCCCACCCAACCGGAAGCCGCCGCAATATTTGCCCCCGTCAGTTCGTGGAGGCGGGACAGGAGATCGGCCCTCACCCCCGGCCCCTCTCCCAATTCTGGGCGAGGGGAGGCAATTACAGAAATGGGTTCCCCCCAGAATTGGGGGGTTAGGGGGGCCACCCCCCAAAATTGGGGGGTTAGGGGGGCCACCCCCCAAAATTGGGGGGTTAGGGGGGCAACATTACACGCATACAGCAGAATCTCCGCCACACGCCACCGCCGCAACTGGTGGCGATACCGTCCCACATTCTCCCCGCCGAGGCGAGTCGTCCCCAACTCCAATACACCGGGGGCACCGTGACAGATGATGTGGAGACGGGTGATGGAGGCATCCGCCTCCAAAACCGCCGTAATCTGGGCGATCGCATCCCCGTCCAGTATCAGAACCTTCGCCCCCGGGAGCACCCCCGCCTCCAGCATTTGGTAATCTTCGACTTGGGGGGCGATCGCGACGAGCATTCCTTCGCCGGGAAGGGTTTGTAGGGGTGGGGTGGTCGGCTGGATCATGGTCAATTGTCCGTTATTCGGGGCTTGTTGAGGTTTAAATTCAAAAACTGTTCACAATTATCAAACAGTTTTAATATACATTGGAGACGATCAAAATATGCCGATAAAATTGATAGAAACGGAGACACCCCCATGAATTGCAGTATTTTTCGATTCTTCTGTCTGTTGTCCGGTGTTGCGATCGCCGCAGTGATTTGGGGAGAATCCCCCACCAATGCCCAACCAACCCGCCGCCTGCGTCCCGGTTTCTTTGAAGAAGAACAGGATGTCGAAATGATTGGCGGCTTCAGCAACACATTTTTGATCGACGCCTTGGGAGGCGTCGCCGATCCCCTAACCACCAGTAAAGGAGTGGCGACAACGGTAGACTCTCTCAAAAACGTAGAAGTTCAACGAGGAGTCCTCGGCGATCGCAATTTTTCCCCGAGTTTTCTGCGCGGCAATTTCTCCGAAGATGGAGTAACACCCCGCCCCTCTTTACCCCCCAGCTTCGATCGCACCAACGTCATCATTCCCGGAAGAATTGGGCGTTGAAAATATGAAATTATAACTTTCCCAAGCCAGTGAATCCCCCCTTTTAAGTAATAAAAAACAAATTCAAAGCCCCCCATTTTAAGGAGTTAAAACCGAATTCAAAGCCCCCATTTTTAAGGGATTATAGCAGTACGCATTTAGGTTGGGACACGATTACTCCGAACGAGTCCACTTAAGTGGACTTTTGCTATCAGCCTTGAAATTCATTTCAAGGCGGGACTCAAATTAGCCGATCTGTCCTAACCGTGTTATCCCATTTTAAGGGATAAAAACCGAATTCAAAGTCCCCCTTGTTAAGGGGGATTTAGGGGGATCTCCTGCGTCCTTCCAAACTATAAAATACCCCGATCATTCATTTCTAATGCAAACCACAAAGACACAAAAAAATTCTCTCTGTGTCCTCTGTGCCTCTGTGGTTCTTCTTCCCCAAATCCCCAACTAAGCACCCACAGACTCTTTCGCCGCGTACATGACTTCCAGGGTAATTTCCTGCAAACCGCGATCGCGGGCAAATTTCTCCGTATTCCGCTTCACCTTACCCCGCACAAAACCGGGAACCTTGTTCAATTCTGCCTGGGCATCCTTCGCCCAACTCAAATCGGAATCAGCCGAAATTCCCTTCGTAATCACCTCTTTTGTATCGTGTCCGCCGAAGATTTCCAGCAGGTGATCTTCCATCCCCAACGTAAAGGAATTGTACACCAAATCGGCGATCTGGTTCGTCCCCTCGTAGCCCAAAAACGGCTTGTAACCGATGGGGAAATCCTGGATGTGGATGGGGGCCGCGATCACGCCGCAGGGGATACTCAACCGCTTTCCGACGTGGCGTTCCATCTGGGTTCCGAAGATTGCCGCCGGTTCAATGCGGGCGATCGCATCCCCGATCGCGCCATTATCATCACTGATCAAAACCTCGTCGCAATACTCGCCCACCTGTTCCTTGAACCAGTCCGCGTCATACTTGCAATAAGTCCCCGCCAAAACCACATGAATTCCCATTTCCCGCGCCAGAATTTTGGTCATGGCGGCGGCGTGGGTGTTGTCTCCAAATACCACCGCCTTTTTACCCGTCAAATTCTGACAGTCGATGGAACGGGAGAACCAAGCCGCCTGGGAAACGTGCAGGGTTTGATTGTCGATATAGTCTTCATAATCGACATCTGCCCCTTGGTTATTAATCACCGCTTGAATTTTGCGGATGCAGCGGGCCGTCTCCACCACCCCCATCGGCGTGATGTCGATATAAGGGGTTCCGAATTCAGCCTCCAAATACCGCGCCGCCATCAATCCCAATTCGCGATAGGGAACCAAGTTAAACCAAGCCCGGGGCAGGTTTTTCAAGTTGTGAACCGACGCCCCTTCGGGAATCACTTCGTTGACTTCGACGCCCAGATCGGCCATCAACCGCTTCAGTTCGGTGCAGTCATGTTGATTGTGGAAGCCGAGGGTTGACATCCCGATGATGTTGACGGAGGGTTTTTCGGTTTTATCCTCCGGGAGTTCGCCTTTTTTGCGGGCTTTTTGGATGTAGAATTTGACGATTTGTTCCAGGGTGCGATCGGCTGCCTGCAGTTCGTTGACGCGGTAGTGGTTCACATCCGCCAGCATCACGTCTCCTCGGGCGTCCAACTGGGCGCGGCTGACGAAATTTTCCAGATCTTCCTGGAGAATGCTAGAGGTGCAGGTGGGGGTAAGGACGATCAGATCGGGGTTTTCTTCCTTATCTTTGCGGACGATATTATCGACGACTTTTTCCTGGGAACCCCGGGCCAGCACGTTGCGATCGACGATGCTGGCGGTGACTGGCGTGTAGTCCCGTTCCCGTTCCAACATCGATCGCATGACATTGAAATAATCGTCGCCGAGGGGGGCGTGCATGATGGCGTGGACGTTCTTAAAAGAACTGGCAATGCGGAGAGTGCCGATGTGGGCCGGACCTGCATACATCCAGTAAGCCAATTTCATACAATTTTCTCCGGTATTGATAATCAGTGCGGGTAGCTTTTCGCTATTGTCTCAAACCTTAAACGCGATCGCAGCAGGGGAGTAAAAACACCTATTTTCTGCCGCAAGGTCTGACGTTTGTCGGTTCTGAGGATTCAGTGTGCCATTAAAGCAATACCAAAATTGTTTTATGCAATGATTCTTATATTTTTTGTGGAGATTTGTAAATTTTGGAGTCGGTATCTTGACAAGTGAAATTGAGTACAAAAACTTACGGGCTTGAGATTTCGGCGATCGCCGGCGAGAAGCCTGTGCGACGAAGTAAAAATCCCATTCAAATCTTCTCACCACAGAGGCTAACGATACGATTGCGACCCGATTCTTTAGCTCTATAAAGGGCGGCATCTGCGGTAGAAATCAACATTTTAAATGAGGTAGAATAGGTGGGAATTTGACTGCTAATTCCCAGGCTCAAAGTGATATAGGGGCAAACTTTAGATTTGACGTGGGGAAGTTGATGTTGTTCCACCGTCGCCCGAATTCTTTCGCCGATCGCCTCCGCAGTGTCCGGGGAGGTTTCCGGTAAAATGACGGCAAATTCTTCCCCGCCGTAGCGGGCGACGAGATCGGAAGATTGCCGGACGGCGCGATCGATGAGTTGGGCCACGGTTTTGAGGCAATCATCTCCGGCTTGGTGTCCGTAATAGTCATTATAAGCTTTAAAATAATCCACATCTGCGATAATAATTGACAGAGGAAACTGTAATCTAAAATGTCGCCTCCACTCAGCCTCAATAAACTCATCAAATTTGCGGCGGTTTGAGATTTGGGTCAGTTGGTCGATCCGCACCATTCGGTGCAGTTCCAAGTTAGCCTCTTTGAGGAGGTGTTCCGTATTTTCCAACAGTTGAATTGCCAGTTGGTGGACGAACAATTGGGCGACGAGGAGTTGTTGGGTGTCGAGGACTCGAAATTCGGAAGGGGAAAGGCGCACCACCAAGGGTTCGTACAGATGTTCCGGGGGGCGTTTCACGGCTTGGCGGGCCGCATCGGAAATGGTCGTCTGGGCGGGCAACACCAACGGCGACACCCCCAAAAATCGATATAAGGATTGAATGGGACGGGTTAAAAAGAGCTCCCGCCCGTAGGGGCGGCTGAGAAGTCGCCAAAATTGTCGCTGGGAAATCATCCCCAAAAACTCACCGCGATCGCAGAGAATAACTCCCGGAATATTCCCATCATTTTCAAAAATTTGGGCGAGTACCTTTCCCAATTGACTCAATTCTGCCCGGGTATCATAAAGCTTCAAATCCACGAGGGTGGATTCTACGGTAAGATGATCCATCATTAAAAATTCAGAGCAATAAATAATGACTCACGGTCGAACGCTTAGATGGATATGACTATGGATTGGACTTGAGAGCGCGATGAATTTAACGGATCAATTTGGGGCCAATCAACTGCACGCCCAAGGCGACGGACAATATAATTGCGATAATTGCCCCGGACGGAAGGGTAAACAGGGCGAACCAGTGCATCATTCCCATCGTGGTGAGCAACTGTCCCAACCCGGGTTTTCCCGGACAGTAAACGTCCATTCCACCGCCGGATTCGCAGCCGAACAGACCGGCCAGTGCCACCCCCAGAAATGCGATCGCCAGAGGAGCGATCGTATAAACCAGGGTAATTCCGATCAAAACGACATTGATCTTGACCCACATTGTTGACAATCTCCTGTAAAAATCCTCGTCACATCCCACCATCGCAGATGCAGACGAATCGATGAAAAAAACCGATCGCAACCCCTTTTTAAGGGGGCTTTCTTTTCAATCTTAAATGCGATCGCGACTTTTGCCCACACCCCGGCCGATCGCAGCCCCCCGGTTCAGGTATCCGCCAAAGCGCGGCGTTGCAATTCGCACAATTCTAGGATGCCCTTTTGGGCGCAGTCCAATATCTTGTTCAACTCGGCGCGGCTGAAACTCTCCGCCTCCGCCGTCCCCTGCAACTCGATCATCCCCAGATCGTCCCGCATCACCACATTAAAATCGAGGTCCGCCGCCACGTCTTCCTCGTAGTTGAGATCGAGCAACGCCTCCCCCTCCATGAGTCCCACCGAAATCGCCGCGATCTGGTGGCGGATGGGCGATCGCTCCAATTCCCCCCGTTTCACCATCTTGTCAAACGCATGAGCGAGGGCGACAAACCCGCCAGTAATTGAAGTTGTCCGGGTTCCCGCGTCCGCCTGGAGAACATCCGCGTCTACAATCGCAGTCATTTCTCCCATCGCCTCCAGATCCACCGCCGCCCGCAAACTCCGCCCGATCAGGCGTTGAATTTCCTGGGTCCGCCCCGACAATTTCATCAACTCCCGGGACTGCCGTTGGGGAGTCGCCCCCGGCAGCATCCGATATTCCGCCGTCAGCCACCCCCGTCCCGAGTCCTGCAAAAACCGCGGCACTCCGGGCTGTATCGTCACCGTACACAGCACTTGGGTGTTGCCACACTTGGTCAGAACCGAAGCGGCGGCAAACTTCGTATAATCGAGTTCAAACGCAACCGGACGCAATTGTTGGGGCTCTCTGCCATCGGGACGTTGCCAGGACATGATCTTTTATCACCTCAAGGTGGGCCGCTACTGCCGGACGAGGACATCGAGGATATCTTGAGAAACCTGTTCCGGCGGGTGATCGCCGTTAATATCGAGCAGATGCCCCCGAGGCTCGTAATATTCTAGTATGGGGACGGTGCGCTGGTGAAACACTTCGATGCGGCGCCGGATAATTTGTGGGGTGTCGTCGGCCCGCGATCGCTTCAAAGAACGGGTCATCAAGACATCATCCGAGACATTCAGATAAATCGCCCACCGCAGTTTTTGTCCCAAATCTTCCAACAGAAAATCCAACTCTTCCGCCTGAAAAGCCGTGCGGGGATAGCCGTCGAGGAGCCATCCGTTGCTGACATCCGGCTCCAGAAGGCGATCGCGAACAAATTGAATCAGAATTTCATCCGGAACCAGTTCCCCCTTTTCGACGTAGGGCTCGGCTTGGCGTCCCAACTCCGTCCCGGATGCGATCGCCCGTCGCAGGATCTGACCCATATCCACACAGGGGATCTCCAGGTAGCCGCACAGTATTTTCGCCTGGGTTCCCTTTCCGGCTCCGGGTCCCCCGAGAATCGCCAATTTCACGTCCGTCCGGCTCCTCTTTCCATCAACGGTGTCCCCTGATATTGTGCCATCGGGTTGTTGAATTTTAGATTTTAGATTCCCCCCGACTCCCGATCGATGGCAACCTGATACGGTTGTCCCAGATATTCCCCATCCCATCCCCACCCAATCCCCCATCGCAATATCTCCGACCGCCTGGGGTATCTTAGAAGGAAGGTTGAATGAGGGAACGCCCATGCCATCCACCCCCGATCGCGGTTCCGATTCTTCCCCCCTGGAACGGGGGTTGGCTGCCCTCAAACAGAAGCAATACCGGCAGGCGATCGCACTGTTGGAGCCCGTCGCCGCATCCCAACCCGATCACACCGCCCGGTTGAAAGCTAAAATGGCACTGGTCAAAGCCTACGATCGCGCCGGACAGAGCGATCGGGCGATCGCCCTGTGCGAAACCCTCACCCGCCACCCATCCGAAAAAGTCAGAACCCGGGCCACCCAAATCCTCGAACAACTCCGCCGCCGCCAACCCCCAGTCTCCACCGGCTTCGTCCCCTTCGATCCCACCCTCCAACCCCCCAAAGTCGAATCCACCGCCAACCGCCAACCCCCCCCACCCCCCCCGAAACCGACACCGACACCACCCAAAACAGACGAAAATCCGCCCGTCTACGTCCGACTCCAAAAACAGCAGGGACAGCCCACATTCGCCCCCCCGACGACGGAGGAAGAACCCGCCCCCGCCGAAACGGTGGAATCCGAACCCCAGCCCCCTGTCGCCGACGTTACCCCACCCCGACACGAGTGGAAACAGGCGGGACGGGCCGCGATCGGATGGCGACGTCTGGGCAAACTGAAATTGACCCGATTTCGGATCGAACAATTCCTCACCGTTTTCGTATTGCTGTGGCTGAGTCCCCGCCTGGTGGAATTTCTCTTGGAAACCACCAACCATATCTTGAGACAACTGCCCTTTGTCAAACCGATCCAGTTTTTTTATCGCGACCCGAGCCGGTGGGTTTATCTAACCTTGGGAATCTTATTTGTCGCCTCCCCCTGGCTGTTGGATGCATTGCTCAAATTCTGTTACGGCCAACAGGTTTTTCCCCGCACCCAACTGTTACAATCCTCCCAGGAAGCCAGCCGCATTTTGCAGACTTACTGCCGAAACCGAAACTGGAAATTTCCAGCCCTGCGGGTGTTGCCCACCGCCGCCCCCATCGCCATGACCTACGGATGCTGGCCCCGGTTCGTCCGCATTTGTGTCAGCCAGGGGTTACTCGACACCCTGACGGAAGACGAGCTCGCCGCCATCTACGCCCGCGAAATCGCTTCGGTGGGAAATTGGGATTTTTTGGCGATGTCTTTCGCGACGGTGTTGACTCAAATTCCCTATTTGATTTATTGTCAGTTCGCCGATTGGGGCGAAAACGATTTCGATCGCCTCCAAAGGGACTCACTCCCCCGCTGGGTTCCGGATTTCGCCCCGTCGCTTTTAAAACCCCCCGCTAAAATTTTCCGCTTTCTGGCGTTTCCCATCTCCGCCGCAGCCTACGGGATTTATCAAATTCTGCGATTTCCGGCCCTGTGGGTGTCTCGGCGCCGGGTGTACTATAACGATCGCCTCGCCTGCAATTTGACGGGCAATCCCAACGGCCTGACCCGGGCATTGTCTAAAATGGCGGTGGGAATGGCCGCAGCGATCGCGGCGGAGGGCAAAACCGATACCCTATTGGAGGGGTTCGATCTGTTGACTCCGGTGGGATACCGGCAGGCGATGACTTTGGGAAGTCTGGCGAGAGGGGGAGATTTTGAGTCCTTATTCATATGGGATCTGCAAAATCCCCACCGCAAATGGTTGGAGATCCCCAATTCCCACCCGGCTTTGGGCGATCGCTTATTGATCCTCTCCTACTACGCCCAATTCTGGAAATTGGATCAGGAGTTGAATCTGGAAAGTCCCGCCCCGTCGAAATCTCGGGGCGATCGCGAAAAATTGGCGATCCAGGGCGCCCCCTATTTCGGACTCCCCGCCGGAGTGGCCATCGGCTTGGCGGTTTGGCTGATGGGGGCGATCTTCGGGCTGATCGGATTCTGGCAGTTGGAATGGCTGTTCGGGGATCGGTGGATTTTGTACGGTTGCATTCCCATCGGCTGCAGTTTGGGGATCTTTTTGCGGAATAACGCCTTTTTTCCCGAAATCAAACCGGCGAAAACGGCGATCGATCCGGACCTGCGGGAGTTATTTTGCGATCCCCGAACCCTCCCCATCGACTCCAAACCGATTTGTGTACAGGGCGAGTTGATCGGACGGGGGGGAATCGACAATATTATGGGTCAGGATCTGATCTTGAAAACCGCCGGCGGTTTGGTCCGCCTCCACTACGTCCCCCCATTTACCCCCCTCGCTAACTTCTGGTTGAAATCTCCCCACCCCAAGGATCTGATCGGGCGTCCGGTGAAAGTGACGGGGTGGTGGCGGCGGGGGGCGACCCCCTGGATCGACGTGGAACGGTTGCAAAGCGTCGAGAAACGGCTGGAACTCTACGGCGGACATCCCCTGTGGTCGGTGATTCTGGCGATCGCGATCGCCCTGTGGGGGGCGAGTTTGATTTCCCGGGGGGGGTTTTGATGCCGGATGCGATCGTAATGTTTCCCGGCGAGGGTTTACATTTTGTCCCGACGGTGTTACATTTGTTTACATTGAAAAATAGAATTTAACAAGATTGCTGACTTCATGGCGGAAAGCACGATCGCTTGCGGGGTAACGGCCGAGACTCCTGTCATCCACAGGGAAGACGGAAATTTGTTTCGGTCAACTGCTAGGAATGTGCGCTAGGTTGTGGTATCTTAGAGGATGGTCTGTTCTTACCGTTCTTTTTGGGATGACTAGATAGCGCCGCAGTTCGGTTGTCACCGTTCTCTCACTTGAATAGTTACGAGACAAATTAATCGTTCTGCAAAATTTTTTGTTTTGTTGCCCCAACCGTACTAAACTTGAAGAAGCATTTCATTGTTCCGAAGTTGAAGTCCTTTGACACTTCTTTTGACGATCTTGGCTATAGAAGCATTCAAATTGGAACTCGGCAAGAGTGATGTCAAAATCTATAGCAGTCAGTTTTGAAGCATGACTCAAACTTTACGCGACAATTTCCCAGATCAATCTTTTCCATGTTTGCGACTCCGATTCAAAGCCAACTTGAGACGTTATTTTTGGGTCGAAGACGATGGTAATTTGCAAACAGCCCAAGCGGAAACGAGTCGCAGGCAATTGGCGTTGTCAAGTCAGCCTGAGTTTAATTGTGCTTTTTTTAAGATGACCTGATTTAACAGGATTTTTCAACCCAAATATTACAGTTACTTACTGGAGGTATCATCAATGTCTGTTCGCCTTTATGTCGGAAATTTGCCAAAAGAACTCGATCGCAAAGATTTGCAAGCCGTGTTTGCAGAGGAAGGCGAATCCATCTCGGCGAAAGTGATCACGGATCGCAAAACGGGCAAGTGCCGGGGCTTCGGCTTCGTCACCGTCCAAAGTGACGATCAAGCCGATCAAATCGTCGAGAAATACAATGGTGTCATGTTCGGGGAAAACGCCCTGAAAATCGAGCGGGCACAACCCCGCAAGAAAAGTAAAGGGGAATCCGAGGAGGAAAATCGCTCCGTCGCCCCCGTCGGAAAGAGCAGTTCCAGCGGTGGCGGCAAGAACCGGAAAAAATCCAACCGCAGCGCGGGCAGTTCTTCCTCCCCCTCCGGCGATTCGGGTTCCATCCAACCCGATCCCCGCTGGGCCAGCGACTTAGAAAAACTCAAGCAAATGCTCTCCGCCCAAACGAGCAATTCTTAATCCCCCGCCCAATTTTTTCTCCATTTAACCAAACAGACCCGGCACTTTTAAAATCGGTGCCGGGTCTGTCTATTTTGAGGGAGTCGGTCCTAGGGAGTCGGGAATAGGGAATAGGGAATTTCCGAACCGGGGGGAATCTCAAATCTCAAATCTCAAATCCCCACACCCCACCGAACCCACCCCACACCCCAACTTAAAGGACTTTCGCCCGCAGCAGGGCGACGGGGAGACAGGCCATCTTCTTCCAGGTGGGGACGTAAGCCCGCTTGGTGAAGACATCGTATTGGTTGCGCTCGATTTCGTCGAGAATTTGGCTGTAGAGCATCAGAGCCGTCCACACCGGCCAGCGGATGTCCGGGTTCAGGGAAGCGATCCCCCGCTCCGCCCGGGCGTAAAATTTGCGCGATCGCTGAATTTGGAAGCGCATCAACTCCCGCCAGCGGTCGTCCACCACGCCGTTGAGCAAATCCGCCTCCGTGTAATCGAACAACGCCAGGTCATCCAAGGGCAGGTAAATCCGTCCCCGGCGGGCATCTTCCCCCACATCCCGCAAAATATTGGTGAGTTGGTTGGCGATTCCCAGGGCGATCGCTTCCTCTTTGGGACAGTACGGGGGGCGATCGCGGTTCCAGGGGCTCGGGTCAGGCTCGGCCGTCCCCATCACCGCCATCGACATCAAACCCACCGTCCCCGCCACCCGGTAGCAGTACAGCTTCAATTCCTCGAAAGTCCTGTAGCGGCTCCGGTACAGGTCCATCCGCTGGCCAGCGATCATGTCCCGGAACGGCTGGATGTCGAGGGGAAATCTGCTCAGGGTATCCACCAGGGCCACATCCACCTCGTCGATGGGGTTTCCGGCGAAAATCGATTCCAGGTGTTCTTCCCAGCGATCGAGGGTCTCGTCCGTCGTCGAAGCCGCCATCGGGCCGTCCACCAGTTCGTCCGTGCGACGGCACCAGACGTAAATCGCCCAAATCGCCCGACGCTTCGCCTCGGGCATGATCTGAGTTCCCAAGTAAAACGTCTTGGCGTACTCGGCGGTAATTTGACGACAGAGTTCGTAGGAATCTGACCGGGTTGCCTGAGTTCTCATGCGGGGGGATTTAGAGAGTTGCAGCATTCGTTTTTTTTTCAGCCCTCAGCTATCAGCCATCGTCCTCAAGCTACTGCTTGACGGGGGTCGGGAGTTCGGAAACCGTGACGGGGGATTGTCCGTTTTCCGCTTCAGACGGGTCTGACAGCTTCGGATCGCGGCCGGTCTTTGAATCCCGTTCGATCGCTCGTGCTGTCAGCTTACCAGAAAGTACGGCACCCTCCATACTCGCCAGATAGCGTTGCATGGTGTAGTCTCCGCTCAGGTAAAAATTGGGGATGGGTGTCCTTTGGTCGGGGCGGCAGGCTTGGCGGCCGGGAGTGGCTTTGTACACCGATCGCGGCGTTTTCACCACATGGGATTTCAGCAGTTGGGCGCGGTGGGGGAACTCCTCGGGGAACAGTTGCTCCAATTCCGCCATCGTCGCCGCCACAATGTCCGCGTCCGACTTGCCGATCCAATCCTGAGCCGGGGCCAAAACCAACTCCAACATCGAGCGGTCCGGGTTGGCGTACTCCCGGCAGGTGTTGCTCATGTCCGCGTAGACACTCAGCAGTGGCGATCGCGAAAACAGCAGGTGGTCGATGTCCGTCAACTTGCGATCGAACCACAAATGGACGTTGATCACCGGGACCCCTTCCAAACCCTCAAGTTGCTTGAAATAGTCCATTTCCCGCCACGAATCGGGCAGCATCAGCTTCAGGGGATCGACCGGCATCGCCGATACATAAACATCCGCCGTCAACTCCTCCTCCGGTTCGCCATGGCGCCCCGGAATCCGGAATCCCCGGACGCTGCCGTCGTCGTTCAACAGGAACTCCCGGACGGGCGCATTCAACCGCACCTGTCCACCGCGCTCCGTAATATAGTCTACCAAGGGCTGACACAATCGCTCCGTCGGAGATCCGTCCAAAAACGCCATCTTCGAGCCGTTCTTCTCCTGCAGGAAGCGATTCAGGGCCGTCAAAATCACCGTGGAGGAGATCTCGTCGGGTCCGATAAAATTCAAAGCCTTGGACATGGCGATGAACACCTCCGTTTCCACCCGGGGCGGCACGTTCTGGCGTTTGAGCCACTCCGAGAAGGAATATTTATCCATCTCCTCGACGTATTTCTGACCCTTGATCATAGCCGGAATCAAGCCCAAACCGAAGCGAATTTTCTCCGGCCAGGTGAGCATATCGTTGTTGCGGAGAATCGCAATGATGCCGTTGATGGGGGCCGGGAGGTCGGGAAAGTCAAATCGAGAATAGGTTCCCGGATGGTCCGGCTGGTTGAAAATCATCGTGTGTTCTTTCCACTGCAGCCGGTCCTCGATGTCGAGTTCTTTGAACAACTGCAACATATTGGGATAGGCCCCGAAGAAGATGTGCAGTCCGGTTTCGTACCAGTCCCCGTCCTCATCTTTCCAGGCGGCGACCTTGCCGCCGAGGACGTCCCGGCGTTCCAGGACGATGGGCGTATAACCCAGATCCGTTAGATATTTGGCGCAACTGAGGCCGGCCAAACCCGCCCCGGCGATCGCAACTCGCATTGACAACCCTTTATGACTTGCTTGTATTTCGTTCTCATTATACGTTACATCTTGTTACATTCAATGGATGAGGTAGCGATCCCCGCACCTTTGGGGCGTCGAGGATGTCAGACGATAAAATTATTGAAAGATCTAGCCACATCAAAAAGAGTAAGGAGAACACCAACGAATGGGTAGAGTAGTCGGCATTGACCTGGGGACGACCAACTCTGTGGTAGCGATCATGGAGGGGGGCAAGCCCGTCGTGATCGCCAATTCCGAAGGGATGCGGACGACCCCCTCCGTCGTTGGCTTCACCAAAGAGGGGGAGCGGATTGTCGGACAGATGGCTAGGCGGCAGGCCGTGCTCAACCCCCAAAATACCTATTACAACGTCAAGCGACTGATGGGGTGCAAGTACGCCGAGCTCAACCCGGCCTCGAAGCGGGTCCCCTACACCATCCGCCGGGACGACACGGGAAACATCAAACTCAAATGCCCCCGGCTGAAGCGGGATTTCGCCCCGGAAGAGATTTCGGCGATGGTGCTGCGGAAGCTGGCGGAGGAGGCGAGTCGCTATCTGGGGGAAGAAATCACGGGGGCGGTGATCACGGTTCCCGCCTATTTTAACGACTCCCAGCGGCAGGCTACCCGCGACGCCGGACGCATCGCCGGGTTGGAGGTGAAGCGCATCCTCAACGAACCGACGGCGGCTTCCCTGGCTTACGGGTTGGAAAAGCAGGATTTCGGGACGATTTTGGTGTTCGACTTGGGGGGGGGAACCTTCGACGTCTCGATCCTGGAAGTGGGGGACGGGGTGTTTGAAGTGAAAGCCACCAGCGGCGACACCCAACTGGGGGGGAACGATTTCGACCAGAAGATCGTGGACTGGCTGGCGGAGAAGTTTTTGCAGGAAGAGGGACTCGACCTGCGGCGCGATCGCCAAGCCCTGCAACGCCTCACGGAAGCGGCCGAGAAAGCCAAAATCGAACTGTCCGGGGTGGGGGTGACGGACATCAACCTGCCCTTCATCGCCGCGGACGAGGAGGGCCCGAAACACCTGGAAACCCGCCTCACCCGGGGGGAGTTCGAGGGGCTGTGCGGGGATTTGATCCAGCGGTTGCGGCGCCCGGTGAAGCGGGCTCTGGCCGACGCCCAGATTTCCCCCGTCCAAATTGACGAGGTGGTGTTGGTGGGGGGTTCGACCCGGATACCCATCGTCCAGCAGTTGGTGCGATCGCTCATCGATCGCGAACCGAATCAGGGGGTCAACCCGGACGAGGTGGTGGCCGTGGGCGCGGCCATCCAGGCCGGTATTCTGGGCGGGGAAGTCCGCGACATTCTCTTACTCGATGTCACGCCGCTTTCGGTGGGGTTGGAAACCATCGGCGGGGTAATGAAAAAACTGATCCCCCGCAATACGACGATCCCGGTGCGGCGATCGGACATTTTCTCCACCTCGGAGAACAACCAGACCCTGGTGGAAATCCACGTCCTCCAGGGGGAGCGGGAACTGGCGAAGGACAACAAATCCCTCGGCCGGTTCAAACTGACGGGAATTCCCCCGGCACCGAGGGGGGTGCCCCAAGTTCAGGTCGCCTTCGATATCGACGCCAACGGGATTTTGTTGGTGACGGCCCTGGACAAAACCACGGGCCGGGAACAGAGCATCACCATCCAGGGCGCTTCTACCCTGTCCCCGGACGAGGTGAACCAGATGATCCGGGAGGCCGAAGAGTTCGCCGACCAGGATCGCCTGCAGCGGGAGCGGGTGGAAAAGCGCAACCGCGCCCAAGCCCTCACCTACCAGGCGGAACGGCAACTGAGGGAAGTTGCCCTGGACTACGGGATGCAGTTCGCCCAACGGCAGCGGGGCCGCATCGAAACCTTAATTCGAGCCCTGCGGGACAGTTTGGAGCGGAACGACGATCGCGGCATCGACCGGGCGAGTTCCGACCTCCAGGATGCCCTGTACGATTTGAGTCGGGAGGTGTCGCTGTTCGCCCAGGAGGAGGATGAAGACGACCTGTTCGGCTCCATCCGCCGCACCTTCGGGGGCACCGAGCGGCGCCGGGTCGATCCCTACGAGGTGGCGCCGGGGCGCTATTCCCCCTACGACGGCGTGGGAACCGGCCGTCCCGGGCGCCCCTACTATCCCCAGCAGAGCAGTGATTGGGACGATGACGATGACGATTGGCTCTAGACGTTAAATTGGGAGATGGGGAAAGTGAAAAGTGAAAAGTGAAAAATGAAATTTTCCCCATTCCCCATCCCCTCCCCTATTGCCTATTGCCTGTTCCCTGTTGCCTGCCCTACTACACTGACCGCTGATGCAAAACTTTCGGAATTACTATCAAATTTTAGGGGTTTCCAGAGATGCCTCCGTCGAGGAGATTAAAAAGGTCTACCGGAGGTTGGCGAGACAGTACCACCCCGATTTAAACCCCGGCGACAAGGAAGCCGAGGAGAAGTTCAAGGATATCGGCGAGGCCTATAATATTCTGTCCGACCCGGAGAAGCGATCGCAGTACGACGAGTACAGCCAATTCTGGAAACAGAAGGGATTCGGCGGCAAGAAAGGATCGCCGATGGCGGGGATCAAAACCTGGGGTTCCCGGGTGGCCGGCCGCGCCCCAACCCAGACCCAGACCAAACCGGTGGATTTTGGCGACTACGCCGATTTCAACACCTTCGTCGATCAGCTTCTCGGACGCCGCCGGGAGGTGCGGACGGTGAGCGCGGATACCCCCCGCGTGACGTCTTCGGACCCCTACCGCCCCAGCCGCAAAACCGTGCAGCGGGTGCCGACGCAACCCCGACGGGATATCGAGGCGAGGTTGACGCTGCCGCTGGAGAAAGCCTACACGGGGGGGACGGAGCGGATTCGCCTGGAGGACGGGCGATCGCTGGAGGTGAATATGCCGCCGGGAATGGTGACGGGACAGCGGATTCGCCTCAGAAATTTGGGCATTCAGGGGGGGGACCTGTTCCTGAAAATTGTGGTGGAGCCCCACGAGTTTTTTCAGTTGGAGCGATCGGACATCATCTGTCGCGTGCCGGTGACGCCGAGCGAGGCGACGTTGGGGGGCGATATCGAGGTGCCCACCCTGGACGGTTGGGTGAAGATGAGGCTCCCGGCGGGGGTGACGTCCGGCCAGCGGCTGCGGTTGGCGAATAAGGGGTATCCGAACGGAAATGGCGATCGCGGCGATCAGTTGGTGGAAATTGAGATCGTGGTGCCCAAGCAGGTGACGTCCCAGGAGCGGGAGTTGTACGAAAAACTCCGCCAGGTGGAGACGTTCAAACCCCGCCAGGCCCTCCCCGTCTAGCCGCCGCCGACGATGGTGACGATTTCGAGCACGTCGCCGGTTTGCATGGTGGTGGCGTCCCAGTATTGGCGGTGCAGAATTTCCCCGTTGTACTCCACGGCGACCAAACGGGGATTGAGCCCCATTTTTTCCAAAAATGCGGGCAGGGGGGTGTCTGGGGGGCAGCTTTGGGGTTCTCCGTTGACTTTCAGGGTGATGGTGGAATCGGACATCGGTTTTTGATGGTTGGACTGGGTGGGTGCGATCGCGGTTTTTATTTTAATATAAATCTTTATAAATTGTGTTCTCAAAGTCCCCCTTTTGAAGGGGGATAATGGGGGATCGCCGCTCCTCAATAAAGACAGAGATCCCCCCCAACCCCCATCCCCCCCGCCCCCCTTTGTAAGGGGGGAGGTAGGGGGGAGAATACGAAATCGGTTTTAATGTCTGCCGGTGGCGAGATTTCGGAAGGTGGTATATTGGGGGTCGAACAATAATTTGACGGTGCCGGTGGGGCCGTTGCGGTGTTTGGTGATGATGATTTCCGTGATGCCGCGATCGGGGGAATCGGGGTTATAATAATCGTCGCGATAGAGCATGATCACCATGTCGGCGTCTTGTTCGATGGAGTTGTGGACGATGATATTATTTGCCACAAAATTATGTAACCCCGGAACGGTCAGATCGTAAACTTCCGTTTCTCCGGCGGGTGCGATCGCGCAAATTTCATCCCAATAAATATCACTTTCTGCCAGACCAGCGATTTGACGCGAGTTGACAATTTGAGCCAATTTTGTGGCTCGTTCGCGGCTGACATTATCACTCATCGATCGCCCGTCCGAACTCGGCAAACATCTGGGTAAAGCGATCCGAGAACCCGCGCTCAACTGATCCAAACGTTGCCAACCCCGAACCGTCAAAAATTGATGATTTCCCGTCGCTTTTATGGTGCGACCCAAACGAGTTTTCAAACAAAATATCGGCTTGATTCCGGTCGGAAAAACGCGCCGAACTGTCGCCTTTTCCAACTTCATGGTCGCTTCATTCACGGCCCAAACCGAAAAGCCCGATTTGCCGACCAATTCCCGCATGGGAACTTGCAAGCCACTGTCGGCGAGGGTGACTAAACTATCCCCCGACAAACAGCCGGATTCTCTCAAATCCGACATCATCGGGCGCTTATTTGTCCGGGATTCCACGCCGCGACTCAACTGAGACAGGGCGATCACCGGGACGTTGAGTTCCCGCGCCAACCCTTTGAGCGATCGCGTAATTCGTGACAATTCCTGCACCCGGTTGTCCGGATTTCCCCCCTCCATCAACTGCAAATAATCGATCAAAACCAACCCCAACGCGCCCCCCTGTTCCGCCTGCAACCGCCGCGCTTTCGATCGCATTTCGGTGACGGTAACGTTGGGGGTATCGTCGATAAAAACGGGCAATTCCGACAAGTTTCCGATCGCCTCCGTCAGCGGTTCCCACTCCGCTTGGCTGATGCGCCCCGATCGCAATCGGTTACTCTCAATTCTCGCCTCACTCGACAGCAGCCGCTGCACCAATTGTTCCTTGGACATCTCCAAGCTAAACACCGCAATTCCCAACTTTTGCATCTTGGCGATACTGTGTCCGATCGCCACCGCAAAGCTAGTTTTTCCCATCGACGGACGCCCCGCCACAATAATTAAATCCGACCGTTGAAATCCCCCCGTCATCGCGTCCAAATCGTAAAAACCGCAGGGGATGCCGGGGAGGGCGATGCCTTCGCTGCGGTCTTCAATGTCCTGAAAAGTATTGATCAACGTTTCCGAAATGGAAACCAAATCCTGTTTCGGCTGAACTTGGGTGACGTTGAAAACCCGCTGTTCCGCCTGATCTAGAATCACGTCCAAATCCGTCGCCGTCTGATATCCCAACTGGGCGATTTCATTCCCCGCCTGAATCAGGCGACGGCGGATAAACTTGTCGATCGCCAACAGGGAATATTGGTCGATATTCACCGCAGAAACCGTGCGATCGACCAGTTGCGCCAACTTCATCTGACCCCCGGCCGAATCCAGTTGCTTTTGGTCCGCCAGCCAACTGGTGACGGTCATCAAATCCGTGGGTTTCCCCTGCAAGTGTAGCGCCAGGGCCGCCCGATAAATGGTCTGGTGGGCGGCGATCGCGAAATGCTCCGGTCTGAGCAGTTCCGCCACCCGAGAAATCGCCTCCGGATCGAGGAGAATCCCCCCCAAAATCGCCTCCTCCGCCTCGATATTTTGGGGCGGCAGGCGATCGGACGGTGAAATTGGGAGATTGTCAGCCATAGGAAAATTGGGAGTCGGGAGTCGGTATTAGGGAGTCGGGAATAATTAATAATTAACAATTAATAGTTAATAATTATTCCCGAAACATTTATGCTATTTTCCGACCACGTGAACTTCCACTTCTGCGGTAACTTCCGGGTGCAGCTTAATTTGTGCTTTGTAAAAGCCGGTTTTGCTGATGTCCGGAAGGGTGATTTCCCGGCGATCGACTTCTTTGCCGGTGGCCGCCTGAATGGCTTCGGCGAGCTCGCTGGCGGTGACGGTTCCGAAGATAGCCTCGCCTTCACCAGCCTGCTTGGAAATGGTAAAGCGGCCGACGGTTTCCAGGGCCGTTTTCTGGGCTTCGGCCTCTTTTTTCAGTTCGATCAACCGCTGCCGTTCCTCTTCCCTGCGCCGTTCCACCTGCTTGAGCACGCCGGGGGTGGCCCGCACCGCGAAACTGTGGGGGAGCAAATAGTTCCGGGCGTAACCGGGCGCCACATCGACGAGATCGCCTTCCCGTCCCAATTTGCTGACATCCTTGGTCAGAACGACTTGAATCCGCTTTGACATAATGGTTCCTGATAAATTTTTATCCCAAACACTCTATCATAACGACAGAAGTGGCGAGATTGCAATAAGGCGGAGGTGAATGTAGGGGCGAATGGCATTCGCCCTCTGCAATATCTATGGCATTCGCCCTCTGCAATATCTATGGCATTCGCCCTCTGCAATATCTTCTGTAAGTTCGGGGGATGCCGGTTCGGGGGATGCCGGTTCGGGGGATGCCGGTTCGGGGATGCCGGTTCGGGGGATGCCGGTTCGGGGATGCCGGTTCGGGGGATGCCGGTTCGGGGGAGGGCGCAAGCCTTGCGCCCCTACATTGGGTGTCAGAAGCGATCTTTCATTCCCCGCAGGCGGGAGAAGGTTTGGACGGCATCTTTGCCTTGGACCGCAGACTGTAACTCGGGGCGGTCCCAACCGAAGAAGGGGTTGGTTTGCTTTTCGATGCCGATGGAGGAGGGGACGGTGGCTTCGTCGCGATCGCGGGCAGATTTCACCTGTTCAAAGCGATCGCGCAATTTCGGGTTATTTTCATCGACGGTGAGGGCGAATTTCAGGTTTTTGAGGGTGTATTCGTGGGCGCACCAGAAGCGGGTGTCGTCGGGGAGCGATCGCAGTTTGGAGAGGGAATCGACCATCTGGGCCGGGGTTCCTTCAAACAGGCGCCCGCATCCCCCCGCAAATAGGGTGTCGCCGCAGAACAATTCGCCGCCTTCGGTGTCGGTGGGGGGGAAATAGTAGGCGATGTGGCCGAGGGTGTGGCCGGGGATGTAGAAGACTTCGGCGGTGCGATCGGCAAATTCCACGCGATCGCCTTCTTGCAGGTAGACTTCCTGTCCGGGGATGCGGTTGCGATCTTCCGCGCCGCCGTAAACCGTCAGGTTGGGGAATTTTTGCATCAAATCGCGGTTTCCCCCAACGTGGTCCGAGTGGTGGTGGGTGTTGAAAATGGCGACGAGTTCGGCGCCGAGTTCCTTCAACTTGCGGAGGACGGGGCGGCTTTCGGCGGGATCGACCACCGCCGCCTGATTTCGTTCGGTGTCGTGGAGGAGAAAAATATAGTTGTCGGAGAGGGCCGGGAGTCGATAAACGTCCATGAATCTTTACCGCTGAGTCAACATCGATTTTCTATTGTGACATTGTTGCCCGGTTGCGACATCGTGCTGGGGGGAAGATTTGGCGATCGCCGCGAGTTATGGTATCCATTGTTGAACCTCTGCCGTTTTAGCATCAACTACTAAGATATTTATAGCAACTGCCAGAGCGGTTCGGACAGATCTGTCAATTTTAGACCCGCCTTGAAATAAATTTCAAGGCTCATAGCAAAAGTCATCTCAAGATGACTCAAAACAAACTCCCCAATCCACGAAGCGAGGATTTGAGCTTGTAGGGGCCCCTGGCTTGCGCCCTCGGGAATTAATTCCCAAGCGGACTCGATATCCAACCCGTTGTGTTCCGGGCATTCAACCGGGTGTGATATTATTTTTTAGATTCAAATATCATCCTCAAAAATATCCAACTGCCCGATCGCGCTATCTTTCGGTTTTTGCTTCTGAATTCCCTTCCGCAAACCGATCGCGATTTTGCTGTGTTTTTCGATCTGTTTCATCACCTGTTTTGCCCGCCGAATCACCACGTCCGGCAACCCCGCCAGCCGCCCCGCCTCGATGCCGTAGGATTTATCCGCACCCCCCGGCTGCACCTGGTGCAAAAAGATAATTTTATCGGGCAATTCCTTCACCGTCACCTGGTAGTTGGCGACGTTTTCCAGAATCGAAGCCAGTTCGTTCAACTCGTGGTAATGGGTGGCAAAAATCGTCCTCGCCGCGATCGCCGTCGCCAGATATTCCGCCACAGACCACGCGATCGACAAGCCGTCAAATGTCGCCGTCCCCCGGCCGATTTCGTCCAACAAAACCAGGGATTTCGGGGTGGCGTGGTTGAGGATATTCGCCGTTTCGTTCATCTCCACCATGAACGTCGATTGACCCGTCGCCAGGTCGTCCACGGCCCCCACGCGGGTAAAAATGCGATCGCAGATACTTAACCTCGCCGAAGTTGCCGGGACGAAACTGCCCGTCTGTGCCAACAATTGGATCAACCCAACCTGCCGCAAATAACAACTTTTTCCGCTGGCATTCGGTCCGGTTAAAATAATCAAATCCGGGTGGGACGGTGCGGAATTGTCGCCCTCCTCCCGGCTACCGAGTTGGGCGGTATTGGGAACAAAAAATCCCGCCGGCAGCGACTTTTCAACCACCGGATGCCGCCCTTCGATAATGCGAATTTCTCGGCCGTTGACCATCTCGGGGCGGCAGTAACCCTGATAAACGGCGATTTCCGCAAACCCGCACAAAACATCGATCGCGGCGATCGCCCGAGAGATATCCCGGATCGAATCCGTGTGTTCCCCCACTTGCGATCGCAACCGGGCAAAAATCTCGTATTCCAGTTGATTCAAATCCTCTTTTGCCGTCAGAATTCGCGCCTCCCGTTCCTTCAATTCCGGGGTGATGTAACGCTCCTCATTCGTGAGGGTTTGTTTGCGGATATAATCGTCCGGCGCCTGGTCGGATTTCGATCGCGTGATGCTGATATAATAGCCGAAGGTTTTGTTAAAACCGACCTTCAACGTGGGGATGCCCGTCCGTTCCCGTTCCTGCACTTCCAAGTTGGCAATCCACTCGCGATCGCCCGCCGCCAGCGCGTGCATTTCGTCGAGTTGCGGATCGACTCCGGAGCGAATTAATCCCCCTTCTTTCAAATGGATGGGCGGCGATTCGACGAGGCAACTGTTAATTTTTGTCGCCAATTCTTCCAGCGTCGGGGGAACTTTTTGCAGGGCTTTCAAATAGGGAGATTTTGCCGACATCGCCAGGTTAGACAGTGCGGGCAATTTCGAGAGGGAATCCGCCAGGGCGACCAAATCTCGGGCGTTTGCCGTGCCGTTTCCCGCCCGCCCGGTGAGGCGTTCCAGGTCGTAAATTTGCCGCAATAGCTGTTGTAAATCCTGCCGCAATTCGGCATTTTCCACCAGTTCTTGAATGGTGTCGTGGCGGGCGCGGATACCTTTGAGATTTAACAGGGGTTGAAGCAGCCAGCGACGCAGGGCGCGGCTTCCCATCGCCGTGGCGGTTTTATCGATCGCCCACAGTAACGAACCGTGCAGCGTCCCGTCCCGGACGGTTTGGGTAATTTCCAAGTTGCGGCGGCTCTGGTGGTCGAGAATCAGATAATCGGTGATCGTGTAGCTGTGGAGGCACTGCAAGGGCACCGGATTTTCCTTTTGGGTTTCTTCCAAATATTCCAATAATCCCCCCGCCGCCCGCACCGCCAGGGGCAGGTGTTCGCAGCCGACGCCTTCGAGCGATCGCAGTTGGAATTCTTCCAAAATGCGGGATTTCGCCTCTCCCAAAGTGAAGGGAAGTTGCGATCGCAAAGAATAGCAAAAACACTCCGGCAGGCACTCCGGCAAACTCTGGCTGGTTTCCCCCGGACGCAGCATCCGCCCCAAGTCGGGGGCGTTGGTGGGAAATAGCACTTCCGAGGGCTGCAACCGCATCAATTCCTGGGTCAAATGTTCCAAGTTTTTGGACTGGGTGGCGAGGAATTCCCCCGTGGAAATGTCCGCGTAGGCGAGTCCCCAATGGTCCCCGGCGATGACGGCCGCCGCCAAATAATTGTTCTGCCGGCCCCGCAACATTTCGTCGTCCGTCAGGGTTCCGGGGGTGAGAATTCGGGTGATTTCCCGCCGCACCTGCCGCCGTTCCTTCGCCGCGATCGCCGCATCTTCCACCTGGTCGCAAATTACCACCGAATAGCCCTTTTCTAGCAACATATTGCTGTAGCGGTAGACGTGCTCGAAGGGAACCCCCGTCATCGGCACCCGGCCGATTTCTTTACCGGCGGATTTCGTGGTCTGCACCAGTTCCAATTCTTGAGAAATGGTGACGGCATCTTGGAAAAAACACTCGAAGAAATCCCCGACTCTAAAAAACAGTAAAGCGTGGGGATATTGATATTTTACGTCGATGTAACGCTGCATCATTTCCGACAGTTTGTCGCGATCGAGCTGTCGGTAGTCGGTGTTGGGGGATGGCGATTCAGATGCACTGGGGGAGACAGTCATAGGATTTTGAAGATGTCGGGATTTAACGATTTATTGTCGGAAATTTAGATCTAGAGTTTCTCAAGCTGGCGGAGTACAGTTTGGGGCTAAAGTCCCCCTTTTTAAGGGGGATTTAGGGGGATCGTTCGGCTCTCATCAGATCGAAAACCGCTTCGGCCTCAAAGTCCCCCTTGAAAAGGGGGATTGAGGGGGATCGTATCAAAGTCCCCCTTCTTAAGGGGGATTTAGGGGGATCGTTCGGATCGGACTTTCAGCCAATAGAATAGCACAAGCCTCCAACTTGTGAAAAGTCCCCCCGATTCGCGGACTCCCCGTCCGATATCTGAAATGGAAATCCCCCCGCCTCAATTTTGAGTTAGAATTGGAGTGCAATAATTCGACGAATCATCATGTTAGCAACTCCCCCAACTTACAACGTTACATGGGAAAAGTTACCCGATGATTTTAAACTCCCCGATGATCCCGTGGACAATATCAATCAACCCGCCCTCGCCGCGGCTTTAACTGAAAGCTTGCAAGTCGCCGGCCGACTGCCCGAAACCGCCCTCACTCCGACCAACTACGGCATTTGTGCCACGGTTGACGGCAAAACCGTGGTGAAAGCGCCCGATTGGGCTTTTATCCCCCGAATTACCGTCGATCGCACCGAAGTTGTCCGCAGTTATACCCCCCAACTTCAGGGTGAAATCCCGATGGTGGCGCTGGAATTTTTATCGGATACGCCGGGGGAAGAATACTCGATCAAAGAAACCTATCCTCCCGGCAAATTCCTCTTCTACGAGCGAATTTTGCAAATCCCGAGTTACGGTATTTTTAACTTGGAAACCGGCACGTTGGAACTCTATCGCCTCGGCGAAAATAAACGCTATAAGTTGGCATCTCCCGACGAAAACAACCGATTTTGGCTCCCGGAAATGCAGCTTTTCTTGGGCGTCTGGCAAGGGACGCGGCAAAACCGAGACGGTTACTGGTTGCGTTGGTGGGACGAACAGGGGAATTTACTCTTGTGGGGTACGGAACAGGTGCAACAAGAACGCGATCGCGCCGAACGACTGATCGCCCAACTGCGGGCGGCTGGAATTGAACCGGAGGATTGATATTCTCGGCATCGGATGCGGGGCGCAAGCCTTGCGCCCCTACAGCAGTTGTCATTTCTCGGGGCGGTTCCCTGGCCCGCCCCCGTGCCAAATTCCTCGGAAATGAGAAAAAATTCCCCGATTTTCCAATCTTCTCGCGCCCGTGCCTTCCCAGCTCCATTGACGCGAAAAAAGGAAGGAAGATAGAGAATAGACCAAAAAGGTTGAAATGTATCCAGATCAGGCTTTTTTTTGCTTCTCTATCTTTCGGGGGATGTGAGCCGGATTTTCCGGAATTATCTTGGGTACAGATAACTCACCTATTTCGACTCTCAATTCATCTCGCACCTAACTCATTTCCAACATCCGTTGAATCGGGCGCAGGGCAGCAGACCTGACCGTTTCCGACATCGTAATTTCCGGCTCTCTATTTTTCATCGCCCAGTACAGTTTTTCGAGCGTATTCAGGCGCATATGGGGACATTCATTGCAGGCGCAACTGTTCGTCGGTGGCGCGGGAATGAAGGTTTTCCCGGATGCCTCTTTTTGCATTTGGTGAATGATGCCCGGTTCGGTCGCCACAATAAAGGAAGAATTCGGGCTCTGTTTGGCGTATTTTAACAAAGCCGTGGTGGAGCCGACGTAGTTGGCATGGCGTAAAACGGGGGGTTCGCACTCGGGATGGGCGATCACTTCCGCGCCGGGGTGTTCGACTTTGAGTCGGACGATTTTCTTTTCGGAAAAATTCTCGTGGACGATGCAAGCGCCCTCCCAAAGCAGCATTTCTCGTCCCGTTTCCGCCATTACATAGCGGCCCAGGTTGCGATCGGGGGCGAAAATGATCGGCCGATCGCGCGGAATTTGATTGACAATATCCACCGCGTTGGAACTGGTGCAGATGATATCGCTCATCGCCTTAATTTCGGCGGTGCAGTTGATATAAGACACCACCAAATGATCGGGGTGGGCGGCTTTGAAAGCGGCGAAGGCGTCGGGGGGGCAGCTATCGGCGAGGGAGCACCCGGCGTTGAGATCCGGAAGCAAAACTTGTTTGTCGGGGTTGAGGATTTTCGCCGTTTCCGCCATGAAGTGGACCCCGGCAAAAACGATGACCTCGGCATCGGTTTCGGCGGCTTTGCGGGAGAGTCCGAGGGAGTCCCCGATGTAGTCGGCGATGTCCTGGATGTCGGGATCTTGGTAGTAGTGGGCCAAAACGATCGCGTTCAGGTCTTTTTTCAACGTCGCGATCGCCTCGAACAGGTCGTCCGGCGTTTCGGCACGGCTCGATTGTCGGTCTAAGGTCGCTGCAAACATGGCTTGACTGGGTGTTTTTACTCTGTAGTGACAATTATAGTTGAATTCACCAAAAGTGTCGGGGGGGAAACCGCCATCGGTTGAGGCGGAGGAGGCAGGGGGGGCTGAGGGGGCTGAGGAAGACCCGCCTTGAAATAAATTTCAAGGCTAATAGCTAAAGTCCACTCTAGTGGACTCAGTTCTATTGTTTACTAATATCAGATCTGGTTATCCCCCCCTAAATCTCCCCAATCATCTGAATATGATTTTGGCTATTAGCTTGGGAATTAATTCCCAAGCGGTTTGGCTGTTCAACCTGTTTCTCGACTTCCTCCGCTCCCTCCGCTTCCTCCGTTCCCTCCGCTCCCTCCGCTTCCTCTGCTCCCGACTCCCGACTCCCGACTCCCCATTGCCTTATCCTTATAAAAGGAGTGGCGAGAGGAACCGCATGAGTTTGAATCCGGAAACGGCCGTCAAAATTGCTGTCATTGGAGACGTTCACGACCAGTGGGAACCGGAAGACGGCGCGGCGTTGAAACAGTTGGGGGTGGATCTGGCCCTATTTGTCGGGGATTTCGGCAACGAGGCGGTGGAAGTCGTCCGGGCGATCGCGGATCTGGATATCCCCAAGGCGGCGGTGTTTGGCAATCACGATGCCTGGTACACGATGACGGACTGGGGGCGGAAGCGGTGCCCCTACGATCGCGCCGCCGAAGATTGGGTGCAGGATCAGATCGACCTGTTGGGGGAAGCCCACGTCGGCTATGGAAAGCGGGATTTTCCCGAGTTGGGACTGACGGTGGTGGGGACTCGCCCCTTCAGTTGGGGGGGTCCGGAGTGGCGGTATAAAAGCTTTTACCGAGAATGGTTCGGGGTGAATGACTTGGCCGAATCTCGCGATCGCATCGTGGAGGCGGCGAAAACGGCGGCTTACAATCAAATTATTTTTTTGGGACATAACGGCCCGACGGGGTTGGGAGATACCCCGGAATCGGCCTGCGGGCGGGATTGGAAGCCCCTGGGCGGGGACTTCGGCGACCCGGATTTTGCCGAGGCGATCGCAAAAACCCGCGACCTCGGAAAAACGATTCCCCTCGTCACCTTCGGCCATATGCACCACACCCTCCGCCACACCAAAACCCGCCTGCGATCGTCTTTGGAGGTGGACGAGCACGATACCGTTTATCTCAATGCCGCCAGCGTCCCGCGAATTCAGGGGACCGGACTCGAAAAACGCCGACATTTCGCGATCGCCGTTTTGCGGGGCGGAAAAATTGCCGCAGCCTCCCAGGTTTGGGTGGGTTCGGACGGTGAAATTCTCGCCGAAAAACCGCTGATAGAGAAGCGGGAGTCGATAGAAAGCGTCAAATGAATTTTGAGCTGTCCCCCTGACTAAGGGGCGAAGGGGCAACCCGAGACGATTGCCCCCACGGAGGATTTAGGGGGATGGTTCGGATCGGAATCGTCCCCCTGACTAAGGGGCGAAGGGGCAACCCGAGACGATTGCCCCCACGGAGGATTTAGGGGGATGGTTCGGACAACCCTTTGCAATAAAAGAGGATTTTGGCGATCATACTTTTCCCGCTGGCTTGAGGACCCATCAAAATATTGATTTTTTTTATTTCAATATCGATATGATTTAAGCCTGCAAAATTTTTAATTATCAGTTTTTCAGTTGCCATACTTTTCTAAAATTAAAAATTACGGCTTTCCAGTCAATTATAGCACAACGCGCACTGCTTCAAGTCCCTCTTGAAAAGGGGAATTTAGGGGGAACGTCATCATCGGGAAGCCATAGATTAAACCGCTCCCACCTTTGAGAGAACCACACTCGTTTGATGCGGTGTCCCCAGAGATGGCAGCGGTCATCTCAGTCCCGGCATTTACGCCGAGGGTCGTTTAATTTGGGTGTCGAATTGGCAATTCGTCCTAGTCGTAGGTTCCGGTATTGAGTCGGAAGTCGCCCTCTTGGAGAATCGGCTCGATCGGAGTTACGGTAAACTCGTCGATATAGCGTTCTAACACTTCTTTTTGAGCATCGGTTAATCCGGGCATTTCCAAGACTTCTTCAACCGAGTCGAACGGTGCCTCTTTGACAATCTTGGAGGCGAGGGTGGGGAACATTCCGGGTAATTTGCGGAATTCCCGAATCGAAGTGTTGTTCAAATCCAATTTGTCACCGAATTCAGTTCCCAACTTTTTATCCGCCCGGTTGATGCGGTTGACTTCGGCTAAAACGGGGGGCTGAATCGTCGGAAATTGAACGAAGCTCAAATTTGCCGCGTCTGCCCGCTGGGGACTGGTCCACCCGAGAAAACCGACCAACAAGCCCAACAAAGCCAATAGCTGTCCCAATCGTTTCATCAAAACTCTTCTCCTAATTGATATCAACTGTGCAGACGGGATGCCAGGAACTGACTCCCAATCGGTTTGAGTGGGGAGCATCGTTGCTGGCGATATTTCATCACCGTCTCGCAATAAATGATACTGTTTTTGACGCCCTCCCCAACCTGACGGAATGGGGATTCTTGAAATCACTTTCAAGACTTCCTCGTTTCTGCGATCGCCCCCGGGAATCCACCCGCTCTGACGGGCAATCTTTAAACCGTTTCACCGTTCGGCAAAAACCGGTAAAAACGCCCGGTCGAGTTGACCCCAATGGCACGATCGCCCGAGGCTTACTAGGATAATTTACCTAGCGTTCTCGCCCGTCCCGCGATACGTTTTCCAAGCCAAAGTTTGACTTTTATGGTCGTGCGACGCTCCAGTTCGATCGCTCTGTTTTTATTGGTTTTCGCGACCCAATTTTTTGTATCCTCGGCGGATACCTTTGAGTGGCGATCGTCGGCTATTTTGCCTCAATGCAACACTCAGGGGGATTCAAACCGATCCAATGATACCATCAAGTCTCCCGGGGAAAGACTTTAGACCCAATTTTTTGCTAATATACCGCAATACCGGACGCCCGACACCCAAAATAGGGGGCCAAATTGCGATCGCCCGGTGCCGGGAGGTTGGCCTCCATCCGAGGACCGCGATCCCCGGGGGCGACCGCGGCGGAATGGGTTTCGGGACCGGCGGGACGAAAATCGCCCCGGACCGTCAAACGGGTCGGGAAAAATCGGCTTCCCACTGTTTGATCTGGTCGTAGAGGGGGCGGGAGTGGGTGTCCAGAATTCTCACCGTCTCGGCCGACAATTCTTCATCGCCGCCGTTGACTCGACCCCGACGAAAGAAATTCTGAAATCCCCCCTGTTCGGCGAATCCCAAACGGCGGCTATCTTCGCGGTCGGCCAATTGTTTGAGGCGGTGAAATTCTTGATGTTCGACGGCCCTCCGACATGGGCAGTCCGTCACCTCCAGGCCGAGAAACTGACAGACCCGTTTGAGGACGTTTTGGGGATTCCGTTTCATCGATTCGTAGGATACCAAAAAGATGCGATCGCCGGCCGTTTCTTTCCCAGCCAGATAACTTTTGATGTGGGCGTTCCACTGCTCCATCCGCCCCAAACAAAAGGCGTCGATGCCGGAATTGTTATCCCGAAATTTGGGCGATCGCAGCGAATAATAATAGTAAGAACAGAGGCAATCTTTCGGATTTCGGAACAGGTAAATGATCCGATAGTCGGAAATCAAATCGTAGGGTTCGTGGGTTTTGATCGCCCGAAACGGGATGTCAATCTGGGGATTGCGATACCAATCTTCGATATCCACCTTGTAAACGTCCGGAATCACGTTGCCCCCGGCCTCCGTTTCGTGACCCCCCAACTGGCGGATGACATCGCTCAACAACAGCCGCATCCAGGTATTGCCGGAGCGGGGATAGGAGGCGATGAAGACATCGCTCGGCCGGAAATACCAGCGGTTAATCTGATATCGGTAACTCGATGAAAACATAAAGCGATCGCCCTGAAACGACGGGGGAAGGAATATCCATTAATAATTAATAATTAATAATTAATAATTTTCAATTCCTCCCGCCCTCTTACTTGTGCCGGATGTATTCGTAAATTGACAAATACTGCGTCCCGGGATTCTTCCAAGAGTAGTCATATTCCATCCCCTGAATTGCCAATTTTTGGAATTCCTTGGGATAGTGATACCACAGCCCGATCGCCCGATCCATCGCCGATTCTAACGCAGTATTGTCCGTTTGGAAGAAAACGTAACCGTTGCGTTTATCCGGGTCGTGATAGTTGTCATAATCGCGATCGAACACCGTATTCAACAAACCGCCCACGCCGCGCACCACCGGAACCGTCCCGTACTGCAATCCGATCATTTGAGTCAACCCGCAGGGTTCAAAATTGCTCGGGACGATAATAATATCCGCCCCCGCATAAATCAAATGGGACAATTCTTCATTGAACCCAATTTCGACGTGACAATCCGGATTATTATTAAGGTGATTCTTTTCATGCCAGAACCAATTGTTGATCCCCTTTTCTGTCGCCGAACCCAGCAGCACGAATTGGGCGTTTCGATGCAGGGCGTAGTAAATAGCGTGGTGGACGAGGTGGACTCCTTTTTGTTGGTCCAGACGGCCGACGTAAGCCACCAGGGGTTTGTCGTCGTGGGCCAGCCACAGTCGCTCCCGCAGCGCCTTTTTATTTTTAGCTTTTTCTTCAAAAGTATCGGCATCAAAATGGTGGGGAATGTAGCGATCGCTCGCCGGATTCCAAACCTCGTAATCGATGCCATTTAGCACCCCGCCGAACTTGTGCTGGTGTTCGTGGATGGTGTGTCCCAAACCGTAGCCACAATCTCCATAGTGCGCTTCCCAGGCGTGATGGGGAGACACCGTGGTGATGAAATTGGAGTAGACGATCCCGCCTTTCATCATATTCAATGCGAAGGGATTGAAGGGATCGCAGAGGCGATCGCTGGCAAAATAATAAGCTTCCCGATTCAAACCCGTCGCCCACAAAATATCCGTTCCGCTGATGCCCTGATGTTTGAAATTGTGGATGGTATAGCAGACCCGCTGATCTTCCATCCCGTGATATTTGTAAACCTCGAATAACATCACCGGGACTAAACCGGTTTGCCAGTCGTGACAGTGGATGATATCCGGCCGCTTGTTCGTCCGCAGCAAAAATTCCAGGGCGGCTTTGCTGAAGAACGCGAACCGCATGGGGTCGTCCTCGCAGCCGTAGTAGCAGCCCCGGTTGAAAAACAGGTCGTCGGAGTGGGGGTCGATAAAAAAGCACAATCGTCCGTAAACCCAGCCGCAGTAAACGTCGCAGTAGATGGCCGCACCGTACCAGGGGACGACCAGATCTTTGTAGGCTTCGTGCAGCCCCCAGATGTGGTCATAACGCATACAATCGTATTTGGGCAGCACGATCTCGACGGCGTGGCCCCGCTTTTCTAACTCCCGGCTGATCCCGAATACGACATCACCCAAACCTCCGGCTTTGATAACGGGGGCGCATTCAGAGGCAATCTGTACGATGTACATCTTCACTCCTCGCGTAACAAAAGTTTATATTCTATTTTCCCATTCAACCAGGAAAAAGCACCGATCGCTCGGGAACTGAGCAAATAACCCCCGCCATTTCTACCCATAGAATCATCTTTCAACCGGGGTGATGGACCGAGAACCCGGGGGGGCGACGATCGCCCATTTCCCCACCCGAGTGCGATGGCGGGGATCAGCCGGGATCGGCTCTCGGACCCCAGATAGTTATTTTCGGGCAAACCGGGTCAAATGGTCCGCTGATTCGAGACTTGATGTATAGTCTGAGGTTAGAATGTCGCAGGACTCAAAAACCAGTCGGGGCGACGGGGATCGCCCCCCAGACCTGGTTGGGTGATGGATTCGAGTCCGGCGTCGATCCGGATCGATGCCGATCCCGAGGATAGCCCCTTCCCCCGATTGGGCCCGGGCCGGACTGGAGAATCCGTTAACAACCGTACCGATTTAAACTTCCGCTTAGGAGGGAACCCTGATGAAGAACGGTGTGTATGGGTGGATAGGAGTTTTAGCTTCTCTTGGGATTGCGGTTTCTGGACTGCCGGCCGGAGCCGGGCCGCCGACAATTCTGACCGGTTCCAATATTATCTCCCGTTATAGGCGCATGGTCGAGCAGTCTTCGCAACCGGAACCCAACAAGCGGATGTTGCTGATTTCGGCACAAAACGATCTCAACTCCATCGTTGCAGATGTGGGGGAAACCTGCGAAGCCCTGGCATCCGGGGAGTTGACCTGGCAGGAACGCCAGGAAATTCAAGAGGAGTCCCTCCGCCAGGAAGTGAATCCGGACCCCCAACTGCGGGAGATCTTGCAGGCTGATCAAATGATTCGCAACAGTTTGGTCAAACAGATGTGTCCGGAATACATCCCGTGATCTACTCGCCATCCATTTCCAGCAATTCCGGTACGGTGACAAACCGATAACCCCGGGCTTTGAGTCCGGCGATAATGGTTCCGAGGGCCTCCACCGTCCGCCCCCGGTTTCCCCCCCCGTCATGCATGAGGACGATCGCACCGGGGTGGGCCTGGGTGAGGACGCGATCGGCCAGGGTGGCCGCGGACGGCTGCTGATAGTCCTGGGTGTCGATGGACCACATCACCACTACATAATTTTTCCGGCGGGCATAATCGACCGCCCCGTTATCGAGAATGCCACCGGGGGGACGAAAAATCAACAGGGGAGTCCCCGTCAGTTCCGCGATGTGGCGGGCCGTCTCGTCGATTTCCCGGGCTGCTGCCGCCCCGTCCAGGGCCTGGTAGGGGTGGTTCCAGGTGTGGTTCCCCACCGCGTGGCCGTCCGCGACCACCCGGCGGGCGATGTCCGGGTACCGGGGCAGGTTTTGGCCGAGGAAAAAGAAGGTGGCCCGCACTCCGTGGCGTCGCAGCACCGCCAGGACGCGATCGGTGTCGGGCCAGGGGCCATCGTCGAAGGTGAGGGCGACCACCCGTTCCCCCTGTTTGGGGTAGACTCGATTGACGATCGCACCGTAATATCGGGCCGGAATCGTAAAGGTGCGGGTTTTGGGCGCGGATTTGGGAAAAACCGGGGGCGACGGCGGTGCGGGATTGGGCAGGTAGAGACGCCCTTCGCCGAGGGGGGGGACGGCGGGGGCCGCGAAGGGATCGGTTTCGACCGCCTCGGGTTCCGAGGGCCGCCAGAGTCCGGGGATGTCCGCCCGGGCGGGTTCCGGGGATGCGATCGCCGTCAACATTCCCAGGGCGATCGGCCCGATTCCGAGTATTGGGTTGAAAACCTGGACTCCCATCGTCGGTTTTGGGTGAGTAATGATTACGACTCATTCTATCTTCATCGGGCGCGGCCTGTGCTTCGGAAAAATTGAGATTTGTTGATGATCGATTCGCGTCCCCGACTCGACTGCCGTTGAAAGCGCCACTTCACATCAAAAAAAATTGATAAATTGACCTCGGTTTTACGCTGCGGGCATTCTCCGTCAATTCTCAGAAAAAATTAAGTTTTACCGCTCGAATTGGCGGTATAATTTGAAGTCGGATGACCGCGATCGCGAGTTTCATCCCTGGCAATTAAGAACGATCAATAGAAGCCGCGAGGAGAGTTTTTCCCGATGACCCAAGCCCAACCCCAAGAAATGAAAGTCAACTCCGATTTGGAGCGGGAAGTATTGGAGCGTTACAAATCCGGCGCGAAAGCCGTCCAACCGTCCCTGTGCTGTCCGACCTCCTACGATAACAATTATCTGGAAATTTTGCCCCAAGAAATTATTGATAAAGATTACGGATGCGGCGACCCGACCCGATACGTCAACGCGGGGGAAGTCGTCGTCGATCTCGGCTCTGGTGCGGGCAAAAATTGTTACATCATCGCCCAGAAAGTCGGGGAGTCCGGCAAGGTTATCGGGGTCGATTTCAACGACGAAATGCTGTCGCTATCCCGAAAATATCAGGATGCGATCGCCGAAAAGTTGGGGTACAAAAATACCGAATTTGTGAAAGGTAAAATTCAAGATCTGAGTTTGAATCTGGATCGGGTTCAGGAGTGGTTGCGGGCGCACCCCATCGCCTCCGTGGAGGAGATTTCCGGGTTCGAGGCGACCTGCGATCGCCTCCGCCGAGAGGAGCCGCTGATCCCCGACGACAGTGTAGACGTGGTGGTATCTAACTGCGTCCTCAACCTCGTCCGTTCCCAAGATAAAAAACAACTGTTTCGAGAAATTTATCGCGTCTTGAAGCGGGGGGGACGGGCCGTCATTTCCGATATCGTCTGCGACGAAAATCCGACGGAGGAAATGATGAACGATCCCGAATTGTGGAGCGGCTGCATTTCCGGAGCATTTCGGGAAGACGAATTTTTGGCAATGTTTGAAGAGGCGGGATTTTACGGCGTCGAAATCCTCACCCGCCAGGTGGAACCCTGGCAAGCGATCGACGGCATCGAATTCCGATCGCTCACCGTCCGCGCCTACAAGGGCAAAGACGGGCCTTGTCTAGACCGGAATCAGGCCGTCATTTACAAAGGTCCTTGGAAGCAGGTGATGGACGACGACGGTCACATTTTGTACCGAGGACAGCGGATGGCGGTTTGCGACAAAACCTTCCAACTGTACGGCGATCGCCACGGCCCCTACCACGAAGATATTATCCCCATTTCTCCTTACCAAGAAATTCCGCTGGAGGAGGCGAAAGAATTCGACTGCCTGCGAAATTCCGTCCGCAACCCGAAGCTGACGAAGGGGGCGGATTATCGCGTCACCACCGACAATGACGGGGACTCTTGCTGCTCACCGTCCGGCTGTTGTTGAGGGTGACAAACTTGAAAATGGGAATCGGGAGTCGGGGGAATCAATTGATCATTATCAATGATCAATTATCAATTATCAATTTTCCCCGAGTTTTCACTCCCAGACGATGACGCGATCGCGCCCCAGCTCTTTGGCGCGATACAACGCATCGTCGGCCATCTTGAGCAGGTCGTCGGGAATTTGTGCGTGTTCGGGGAAACAAGCCACCCCGAAAGAGGCGGTAATTTGACCGAGATCTCGACTCTGATGTCGGAGTTGTAACCCTCGAATTCCCCGGCATAAAAACTCAGCCCGGGCGATCGCGGTTTCCAGGGACGTTTGCGGCAAAATCAGGGTCAGTTCTTCCCCGCCGTAGCGGCAGGCGACATCCGAGGCGCGGACATTTTCTTGCAAGAATTTGGCGATGATTTGCAAGACGAAATCCCCCGCCTCGTGGCCGAAGGTATCGTTAAAGCCCTTGAAATGGTCGATATCGACCATGATAATACACAACGGATTTTGGTTTCGTCGCGCTTTAGCAAACTCTTGGTTGAGGGTTTCTTGCAGATAGCGGCGGTTGAAAAGTCCCGTGAGGGGATCGCGGATACTTTCCAAGCGCAATTGTTCCTGCAATTTGAGGTTGGAAAGGGCGAGGGATAACTGTTCGGCCACGGTGCGGGCCAACTGTTCCAGGTAGGGCCAATTCGACGACGGGAGTTGAGTTCTCAAATAGAACAGTCCCAAAATTTTAGTTTGGGCAATCAGGGGAATGCATACGGTATTGGCGGGAGGCAGATCGAGGTGAACGTGCTGACAAAATAGCCCCGGTTGTCGGTGGTTGGCGGCGTGAATTTGGCCGCGCCGCAGCGCCCAACACTGTTTGAGGTTGAATTTGATTTCGCTGTCGCGGAGTTCTCCGAAGGCGGAAACCGCCTCTAAATTTGCCTGATCGCCGCCATAATCCGCGTTATTTTCGACCAGCAAAACCGCGCCGGAAAACTGCGGAAACAGTTGTTTGAGAAACTCTGCGATCGCCCCGTACCCGTCCTCAACCTTGTCGCAAGCTTGCAGGAATTCCATCATGTCACTGATGATTTCCATTTCTCGGTTGCGCTGCTTCAACCGCTGATAGGTTTTTTGCAGTGCCTCTTCCGTCTGTTTCCGTTCCGTCAAATCCGTCGCCGTCCCCAATATTTCTTGCACCTTTCCGCCGGCAGTGCGGCTGAAAATCACGTCGCGGCTGAACAGCCAGCGCCACTGTCCGTCAGACCGCTGCAATCGGTATTCGACGGAATGAATCTCGCCATCTTGCGCCCCTTCCAAGCGTCGGTAGTGTTCTTGAACGGCCCTGCGATCGTCCGGATGAAGATGTCGTTTTAAAAAATTATCGCCCAGGTCCCGTATTTCATCGGAACTGTAGCCCAACACGTCCCGAATGCTTTGATTGACATAAATCATTCGGGATTGAATGATATCGTTAATGTAGAGAATATTGGGGAGAGTATCGGCGATTTTTTTGATAAAGATGTTGCTTTCTTTTAATTTCGTCATCGCCCGTTTTCGCTCGGTTGTATCTTCGACGATACCCGCAAATCGATAAATGTTTCCCGACTCATCCTTCACCGGAAAGATGCGGACTTCCACCCACCGAATTTGACCGTCCGGGCGGACGATCCGATACTCCTCATCGAAGGAATTCGGCCCCTGAATTTGTCGCCGGTAAGCTTGGGCGACCCGCTCCCGATCTTCGGGATGTACCGACTCCATCCAAGCCCGAGGATTGCGGTAGAGACTCTCGCAGCTTTGCCCCCAAATGGCTTCGTAGGCGGGATTGATATAAAGCATTTCCTGGCCGTCAAAAGACGTGATCACGAAAACTTCCCGAACCGACTCGGCAATTTGTCGGAATTTTTCCTCACTTTCTTGGAGGGCAATTTCGGCATTTTTCTGCTCGGTAATGTCAATCAGGATGCCCTGGATGAACAGGGGTTGTCCGCCCTCATCCGCGACGGTGCGGGCGCGATCGCGAACCCAGAGAACCTCACCCGATCGCGACACCATCCGATATTCGACGCTAAATCCCCCGTCCCGCTGGGTCTCCTCGCCGATCTCCCGCAACACCCGATCGCGATCGTCGGGGTGCACCCGTTCCATCCAAAAATTCGCATTTTCCAGCCACTCGCTCGGCGAAAATCCCAACAGGCGTTCGATTTGGGGGCTAATGTAAAGGGTGGAACAAATCTCGTCGAAAGATGCCGTATAGGTCGCCGCCGGCATCTGTTCGATCAGGCGGCGATATTTGGCCTCCGAGGCGCTGAGGGCGATTTCCGCCAATTTTTTGTCCGTGATATCCATCGCCAGACCGAACAGGCGCACCACCTGTCCCCGGGAATCCATTTCCACTTCCCCCCGGGCTCTCAAATACCGCATCTCGCCGCTGGGACGGAACAGGCGATATTCGACGTTAAACGGTTCTGCCATCGTCAACGTTCGCCTCAATTGTTCTTCGTGAATGAAGCGGTCATCCGGGTGAATGATCTCCACAAGTTCTTCCAGACTCGGGTGGGGCTGAGTCGGGTCGATGCCGAAGATTTTAAACACCTCTTCCGACCAAGTAATTTGGCGGGAAACCGCATCAAATCCCCAAGTTCCAATGCCGGCAATTTTTTGGGATTGGAGGATGTTTCGGGTCGTTTGATAGAGTGCCAATTCGGTTTGTTTGCGCTTGGTAATATCCTCAGCGATATAACAAAAACGGATGTGATCGGAGTCGGAATTGAGAATGGGGTTAGCCGTCGCTAATATACAATATTCAGCCGTGGCGGTGGAGTGGACGTACTCGAATTGAACGGGCTTTCCGAGCTTTTGACTCTGCCGGTAATGGTTCAACCACAGCGCGATCGTGGATTCAGGAATGCCGAGTTGACTCGACTTTTTATTCTTCATTTCCTCCGGAAGAATGCCAAAAAATCCGGCGGTCGCATGATTATCCCAGATGTGCAGGATGTCATCTTCGAGGAGTTCCACCACCCCCATCATCAGGGTCGTGCTGTTGTATAAGCTGTTGAGAATTGCCTCCCGTTCTTGCAGCGCCATTTCGGCGAGTTTGCGATCGTTGATATTTTGGGCAATTCCCAGGATATATTGAGGTTCCCCGGCATCATTAACAATCAAAGAACCGCTGATATTGACCCAAATGGGCGAACCATCTTTGCGGACAAAGCGTTTTTCATAGGACAACTTCGGGATTTTTTGTTCGAGCAAATCCAGGAGTTGAGTCCGAGTGTTAGCAACATCTTCCAAATGGGTGATATCTCGGACATTTTTGTGCAGTATTTCGCCGACAGAATACCCCGTAATTTCGGCTAATTTGGGATTGGCTAAAATAAAATTGCCTTCCAAATCGAGTTCGCCGATTCCGATATCCGCTTCATCAAAGATGACGCGAAACCGTTGTTCACTCTCCCGGAGAGCCGCTTCCATTTGTTTGCGCTCCGTGATATCCGTCATCAGGGCAAGAGAGCCTTGATATTCGCCGCCGTGGCCGAAAATCGGCGTTCCCGAAACCAACACCCAGATCGGATCGCCATTTTTACAAATGAATTTAAAATCGTGAGTTTCTCCGATTCCTTGGTGGCGATTGACGAGATTTTGGGCGGCGAAGTTTCGATCGCCTGATTCCATAAATTTCATCAAAGATTGCCCGAGCATTTCCTCCGCCGTATATCCCAGCATTTCCGCCATGCGCCGGTTGACAAATGTGGTGATATTATTTTGGGCGATAATCCAAACCCCTTCCAGGGTCGTTTCGACGATCTGCCGGTAGCGTTTCTCGCTCTCTTTCAGGGCAATTTCCGCCCGCTTGCGATCGCCGATATCGATCCAGTAGCCCACCCATTCCAGGGGATTTCCCGCCCCGTCCCGCACCAGTTTGAACTCGTCTCGCATCCACCGATAGGAGCCGTCCCGATGGAGAAAGCGATACTCGTAACAGTAGCGGTCCGGCAGTTCCTGGGGACTCATTCCAAAAACCAGATCCCGATCGTCCGGGTGGATGCGATCGCGCCAAAAGTCCCCGTCATCATCAAAATTTTGGGCATCATAACCCAGGATATCCCGCACATTTTCGCTGACGAACGTACTGCGAAACGTCTCCGGTTCGCAACTGTAAATAATCGCCGAGCTGGACTTGAGCAAATAATCCAAACGCTCCCGGGCGAGTTGCAAGTCCCGCTCCGTCTGCTTGCACTCTGCAATTTCGCACTTGAGTTCTTCATTGATGCGGGCTAATTCTTCGGTCTGTCGGGCGACTTGCAATTCCAATTCTTCCGACAACTTTCGATAGGCTTCCTTCCGTTCTTCCAACTCCAGTTCGGCCCGACGGCGATCAGTGATATCTTCCCCCGTGCCGATAATAAACTCCACCTCCCCCGCATCATTGAACAGCACCGTATTCGACCAAGAAATCAGGCGGCGATCGCCCGTTTTCGTCACCCAAGAATTTTCGTAACAATTCATCGACCGACCCGACTGGAGCCGTGCAAACGTGTCCCGCACCCCCTCGACCTCCGGTTCGGGAACCAACAGATCCCAAAAGACTCGGTTTTGCACCTCTGCCAAAGAATACCCCGTCGCCCTCGCGCAGGCTTGGTTAAATTTGACGATCCGCCCCTGCCGGTCCAAAACGACGATCAAAGTGGCGACGGTATCGAGAATGGCGGTGGTAAAATCCCGCTCCTGTTGCAGTTCCAACCGGCTCTGGGTGTGCTCTTGCCGGATCAGTTCGGTGCGGTTCTGATGGATCTGTTCGAGCCGTTCCGTCTGCAGTTGGCAAACTTCCTGTTGCAGGGCCCGGACGGTCTGGTAGAGTTCCACGGGGCTGAGGGTTTGCAGCAAACTGGTTTGGGTGACGATCCCGAGCAATTGTTCCCGTTCGTCGCACACCACCAGGCGCCTGACGCGCCGTCGCTGCATTTCCTGGTGGGCCGTCCACAGGTGGTCCGTGGGGCGCAAACTCCACAGGGGCGCACTCATGATTTGGGCCGCCGTCACCCGCCGGAAGTCGAGTTGGAGCGCTTGAAACTGCACGATATCCCGCTCCGTGACGATCCCCAGCGGACGGGGTGCGTGGGACGCGGCGATCTGGGGTTCAACAATCACCACGCAACTGACCCGATATTCCGTCATCAGCCGCGCCAGTTCCAGCACCGACGTGCCGGGTAAGGCGTGGATCACCTCCGGCGTCATCGCCTCTCCGACCTGACGCAATTTGAACAGGTCAGCCGGTTGCAACCGGGCGCGGATGCTTTCCGAGGCGATCAGCCCCAGCACTTCGCCCGTTTCCGACACCAGGGGGAGGTGGCGGATCTGATGTTGGCGCATCAGGGCGATGGCCGTGAAAATATCCGGGTTCGGATAGGTTTGCAGGGTGATCAAATCCCGGGTCATGACCTCTCCCAAGGTCAGATCCCCCAAGTCGTGATATTGCGTGGACAGACGCACCAGATCCCGCTCAGTGAGCAGCCCCACCAGTCGGGAGCCTTCGACGGCCAGAACGCAACTGCCCCGAACTTCCCGGGCCGGCTCCGACACCGTTTCCGACAGGTCGCACCGGCCGCGCTCCCGACTCATTAGGGAAATGACCTCCGTCAAAGCAGTTTGAGGAGAAGCGGTGAGCGGGTGGGGATCGATCGCAGTATCCAACGACAAGTTGGACAGTAGAGAACTTGAGCTGCTCATGGAGTTGAGATTACAGAATAGGGGCAATCAGCATTGAATCGACTCGATCGCGGAACAATCAATCTGCGGTGGAGCGATCGCGCTCGGCGGACCCTGCGGGAGATAGAGAATCGGAGTAACACGATCGGCGATCGGGTTGCGTGCGGACTCCTACATTCTAGGAGTTTATAATCGCCGTCCTGAATTCAAGGTAGGATAGGACAGAAAAGATTTTGACAACGTTTTTATGAGATATTTTGTTTCACGCCTGCTCGCCCTCGTTATGGTTGTCGCGATTACCCTCGTGGGGTGTGGCAGTGCCACCGACGGCCTGACGGGAAATTACAGCCAGGATACTTTAGCCGTCGTCAACAGCTTGAGAACGGCGATCGAACTCCCCGAAGAAGCCCCCGAAAAGAGAGCCGCCCAGGCGGAGGCCCGGACCCTGATCAACAGTTTCGCCTCCCGCTACCGCCGCGATCCCGCCGTCGCCAACCTGGCCTCCTTCACGACCATGCGGACGGCATTGAACGCCCTGGCCGGACATTACAGTTCTTACCCCAACCGCCCGGTTCCGGAGAAACTCCAGCAGCGTCTGGAACAGGAGTTCAAGCAAGTCGAGGCGGCGATCAAACGGGGCGCCTGATCCGAGATCCGAACTTTCCCACTCTCAAACCGACCCATAGACTGAAGCAACTCAATTTCAGGCGTATTGATTTGGAGTTGCTTCCGTTTTTTTTCCCGTGAACCCATGTCCGACCCTTTGATCGCCCCAATCCCCCACCGAAAGGCCCTGAAACGCACCCTGGCGGGGACGCTCCTGGCCGTTTTCTTGTCGCCCCTGATGATGACGGCGGCGCGATCGCAAACCCAGGCCTACTGCCGCCTGTCCCCAGATGCGATCGCCCAAAAAGACCGCCTCCGCCAAGCCGCCCTGGGCGGAGATGCCACCGCCGAGCAGCAATACAACGACCTCCTCACCCAACACGCCCAGGCTGTGGATCGCTGCCGCCGGCAGAGTCGCCCCCAAAATCAGGCGATCTGGGTGCGGTTGTACGACTGCGACGCCCGAGCGGGCGCCTTGGAACGGCTGCTCGACGACATCATCAACAAGGGCTACAACCAGGTTTATCTGGAGGTGTTTTATGATGGCCAGGTATTGCTCCCCGTCGCCAATAATCCCACGGCTTGGCCTTCCGCGATGCGATCGCCCGGTTTGGAACAAGTGGACCTTTTAGCCGAAACCATCCAAAAAGGCCGGCGGCGAGGGCTGCAAGTGTACGCCTGGATGTTCATGCTCAACTTCGGCTACACTTACACCCTGTTGGGCGATCGGCAGCAGGTTCTCGCCCGCAACGGCGCCGGGGAAACCACCGTCAGCGCCGACGTGGACGCCACCAACCGGGACGACTTCGGCGAAAGCTACGTCAACCAAGGCTTCGTCGATCCCTACAATCCCCGGGGGCGGCAGGATTATGACATCCTCCTGAATGCGGTTTTGAGCCGCCGTCCCGACGGCGTTTTATTCGACTACGTTCGCTATCCCAAAGGGCTCGGCCCCGAATCCGTCGCCACCCGCGTCAAGGACCTGTGGATTTACGGCGACGCCTCCCTGGAAACCTTCCTGCGACGCCCCAACACCGACATGGGCCGGGATCTGCTGCGGCGCTACCTCCAACAGGGCTATTTAACCGAAAACGACGTCAGCCAAATCCGCCAGAAATATTCCCCCGCCAATGTCGGGGCGGAAGACAAACTGTCCGAAGACGACGACAAGAAACAGGAACCGCCCCCGTCTCCGTGGCCCGACGAGGAAGCTTTGCCCGCCCTGGCCGGAATTCCCTCCCTCGGGGACACTTACAATCAACAACTGTGGCGGTTGAGTGTCGCCCACGCGCAGCAGGGGGTGATCGACTTTTTGAGCAATGTCAGCCAAAGGGTGCGATCGCGCAATATCCCCGCCGGCGCCGTCTTTTTCCCCGAAGGCAACCGCCGCATCGGCGGACAGGGATTCGACTCCCGCCTCCAACCTTGGGATCGCTTCCCATCTTCGATACAATGGCATCCGATGGCTTACGGCGTCTGCGGAACCACAAGTTGCATCGTCGAACAGGTGCAAACCGTCGCCGCCGGGGCTCCCCCCGGAACCCAAATTATCCCCGCCCTCGCGGGAGACTCGGGCCAGTCTATCAAAAACCGCCCCCCTCTGGAAACCCAGATGCGCGACATCATCAACGCCGTTCCCCAGATTCAATCCGTCAGCCATTATTCCTACGACTGGCAGGAACCGGAAATCACCCGGGAGCGAAAATTTTGCCAATAATTGGGGTGTGGGGAGAGTTGGGGTGTGCTCGGTGCTCGGTGCTCGGTGGGGAAAGTGAACAGTGAACAGTGAAAAGTTACCGATTCCCTATTCCCTCAAATTGTCGTATCCAAAACAGGAGTAAGTATTTTGAAAAGCGCACAACCTCAACAAGGTTTACCCGCAATTATCCTCGGAATTATCGCCGCAGCGGCCCTTCTCATCGGCCTCAATTCCTTCGTGATCATCACCCCCGGCCAAGCGGCTGTGTTGAGCATTTTGGGAAAAGCCCAGGATGGCGCGCTGTTGGAGGGGTTGCACTTCAAGCCGCCCCTCATTTCTGCGGTGGATATCTACGATGTCACCGTGCAGAAATTTGAAGTTCCGGCCCAGAGTTCCACCAAGGATTTGCAGGAGCTTTCCGCCAGTTTCGCGATCAACTTCCGCCTCGATCCGGTGAACGTGGTCAAGATCCGCCGGGAACAGGGAACCCTGCAAAATGTCGTCTCCAAAATTATCGCCCCCCAGACTCAGGAATCCTTCAAAATTGCGGCGGCAAAACGGACCATTGAAGAAGCGATTACCCAACGGGAACAACTGAAAGCTGATTTTGATTATGCTCTGGTTTCTCGATTGGATAAGTATGGCATTATCGTATTGGATACCAGTGTGGTTGACCTAGCCTTCTCCCCGGAATTTGCCCGGGCGGTCGAGGACAAACAGATCGCCGAACAGCGATCGCAGCGGGCCGTTTATGTGGCGCGGGAAGCCGAACAGCAAGCCCAGGCGGATATCAACCGGGCTAAAGGTCGCGCCGAAGCCCAGCGGCTGTTGGCGGAAACCTTGAAAGCTCAGGGGGGTGAATTGGTGCTGCAAAAAGAGGCGATTGAAGCTTGGCGCCAGGGCGGCTCTCAGATGCCGAAGGTGCTGATCCTCGGGGACTCGAAGAGCAGCGTTCCTTTCTTGTTTAATGTCGGCGATATTGCCGAAGAAGCCCAGTAATTGGGGTGTGAGGCGATCCGCAGATTACGCAGATTACACAGATTGAATTGAGTTGAAAATCGATCAGTGGAATTTGGGTGATTTGCCGGAGGATGGGGGTGTGGGATGTCGTGAAATTCCCATTCCCCCCTCCGCGATCGCCGATTTTAAGGATTTTGCAGATGGCGCAGATTACGGATTCTGTGGATTCAGATTGTTATAATTGATAATCTATCAACTGATAAAATTTTTATTTTTGGCGTTTGAATATGAATATTTTAACTCTGCGATCGGTTCAAAAAGATTTCGGCACCAAGGAAATTCTCAGGGATGCCAATCTGAGTTTGGGCGTGTCGGATAAAGTGGGTTTGATCGGCACGAATGGCTCGGGTAAATCGACCCTTCTGAAAATGATCGTCGGCGCCGAACCTACCGACGGGGGGGAATTGTGGGTCAATCCGAAAATTAAATTAATTTACCTGCCGCAGCAGCCGGAACTCGACGAAAATAATACCGTTTTGGAGCAGGTTTTTGCCGACAGCGGCGAGAAGTTGCATTTGATTCAAGAGTACGAGGACTTATCCCGAAAAATTGCCAAATTCCCGGAAGATGAAAGCCTGATGACTCGCTTTTCCGAGGTCATGCAGCGCATGGATTCTAGCAACGCTTGGGAGTTGGAAACCCAGGCGAAAATTATTTTGACGAAACTGGGTATCGAAGATTTTGATGTCAAAGTCGGCACCCTTTCCGGGGGCTATCGGAAGCGCATCGCCCTGGCGGCGGCGCTGCTGCGGGAACCGGACGTTTTGTTGATGGACGAACCGACGAACCATTTGGATGCCATGTCGGTGGAGTGGTTGCAGGATTATTTGAATAGTTATCGGGGCGCACTCTTTTTAATTACTCACGATCGCTATTTTTTGGATCGCGTCACCAATCGCATCGTGGAAATCGATCGCGGCGATTTGTTCACCTACTCCGGCAACTATTCTTACTATTTGGAAAAAAAGGCGGAAATGGAAGATGTCGCCGCCGGCCAACAGCAAAAACACCGGGGCGTATTGCGGCGGGAATTGGAGTGGCTGCAGCGGGGGCCGAAAGCCAGAAGCACCAAACAAAAAGCCCGCATTCAGCGCATCGAAGGGATGCAGGATGTGGAATTCAAACAGGCGTTGGGGAAAGTGGAAATCTCCACCCCCGGACGCCGGATCGGAAAAAAAGTGATCGAATTGGAAAATATCTCCAAATCCTACGACGGCAAAACGTTAATTAAAGACTTTACCTACACCTTCAGCCCCCAAGATCGCATCGGGATCATCGGCGGCAATGGTGTCGGAAAATCCACCCTTTTGGACTTAATAACGGGGCGCACCGAACCCGACGCGGGAACCGTTGACATCGGCAGTACCATCCACATCGGCTACTTCGACCAACATTCCGAAAACCTGCTGGCGGCGATGAACGAAAATCAGCGGGTTATTGATTACTTAAAAGAAGTCGCCGAATACGTCACCACCGCCGACGGAACCCAAATTAGCGCCTCCCAAATGTTGGAGCGATTTTTGTTTCCCCCCGGACAACAATATGCCCCCCTGCACAAACTTTCCGGGGGAGAAAAGCGGCGGTTATTCTTGCTGCGGGTATTGATGGGGGCGCCCAACGTGCTGATTTTGGACGAACCCACCAACGATTTGGACGTGCAAACCCTGTCGGTTTTAGAAGAATATTTGGAAGAATTCAACGGGTGCGCGATCGCCGTCTCCCACGATCGCTATTTCCTGGACCGCACCGTTGACATGATTTTCGCCTTCGAGTCCGCCGGAAAAGTCCGCCTCTACCCCGGTAACTATTCCGTCTATCTCGACTACAAACAAGCCGAAGAAGTCAAAAAAGCCGAGGAACAAATACAGGTCGCCGCCCCCCAAAAAGCGGCGGAACCCGAACCGGAGAAATCCCCCCGCTATTCCTGGGGAAAAGACGGCCGGCGGAAACTCTCCTCGAAGGAGCGGCGGGAATACGAAAAACTCGAAACCGCGATCGCAGAACTGGAGGAGAAAAAGAGCCAAATTGAAGCCGAACTCTACACCGCACCCCCCGCCTCCGTGAGTCGGGTGCAGGAATTACATCAACAAGTCGAATCCCTGGCGGGAGAAATCGATCGCGCCACGGAACGGTGGATGGAGTTGGCGGAAATCGACTCTCAGGATTAGTCGTAGTGAACCGTTTCGGCTAAAATGAGGCAATAGTAGGGTGGGTTAGGCGCGGCAGTAATTTTTCGGAAAAACCCACAACTGTT